>JBAUUM010000624.1:0-4165 GCA_049582705.1 Actinocatenispora sp. | reverse complement strand
GCCCAGCGCAGCGGCTGGCCGGCCATCCTGCGGGACGCGGTCGCGGCGTCGGCGGCGGCCGTGGCGGCGCCGCTGGCCGGCACCGTCCACGAACCCAGCTACAACCGCCTGCTGGCCAGCGTGACCGTCGAGCCCGCCTGAACCGGCCGGCCCGCCGGCCCGCCCGCACCAGTCGGCCCGCCCGGGCCGCTGGCCCGACCGACCTGGAGTACCGATGCCACTCGTACCCACCGGCCCACTGGTGGCCGGGGCCGCCGCCCGGGGACACGGGATCGGCGCGTTCAACGTCATCACCGTGGAGCACGCCGAGGCGATCGTGTCCGGCGCGGAGCGGGCCGGGCTGCCGGTGATCCTGCAGGTATCGCAGAACGCGGTGAAGTTCCACGGCTGGCGGCTGGGCCCGATCGCGGCCGCCGGCGCCGCCGTCGCAGAGTCGTCCACTGTGGACGTGGCGCTGCACCTGGACCACGTGGAGCGCGAGGACCTGCTCCACCAGGCGGCCGAGCACCGTTTCGGGTCGGCGATGTTCGACGCCTCGACGCTGCCGTACGCCGACAACGTGGCGGCCACCCGCGCGGCGGCGGAATTCTGCCACCGCAACGGGCTGTGGCTGGAGAGCGAGCTGGGCGAGGTCGGCGGCAAGGACGGCGCGCACGCGCCCGGCGTACGCACCGATCCGGCCGAGGCCCGCGACTTCGTGGCCGCCACTGGCGTCGACGCGCTCGCCGTCGCGGTCGGCTCCTCGCACGCGATGACCGACCGCAGCGCGTCCCTGGACCACGACCTGATCGGCCGGCTGCGTGGGGCGGTCCCGGTGCCGCTGGTACTGCACGGCTCGTCCGGCGTGCCGGACGCCGAGCTGACCGCCGCGGTCCGGGCCGGCATGGTGAAGATCAACATCGGTACGGCGCTGAACATCGCGTTCACCGGCGCGGTCCGGGACACGCTGGCCGACGCCGCGGTGGTGGATCCGCGCAGGTATCTGGCGCCGGCCCGGGACGCGATGGCCGACGCCGTCGCCCACTTCCTCACCGTACTGGCCGGATGACGGCGGACCGGCCCACGCCGTACGACGTGGGCCGGCCCGGTGCGGGTGTTCTCAGCGAGAGGTGTCCGGGCGCTCGACCGTGACCGGCTCGCCGTAGCCGGAGTAGGTCGTCGCGGACTTCTCCTCGCCCACCTTCCGCTGCTTCCAGGTGAACAACGCGGTCTCGTCGACCTCGGTGACCCGCTTCGACGCGACACCGACCCGCACGGTGCCGGTGACGTGCATGGCGTTGAACCCCTGCAGGGGCTGCACGTAGTCGACCGCGTAGACGTCCACGGCGTGCGCGCCGTGTCCGCGCCGTCCCACGTACTTCACGGTCCCCTCGGTACGGATCGGGCCGAGGATCTTGCCGGGATCAGCGGAGAGCGAGATCCGGCCGCAGCCGATGTCGTGGCTGAAGTTCGGGTCGGTCTCCTTGAACCACGACCCGCCCTCCCGCACGTACGCGTCCTCGCCGATGATCCGGGTCTGCTCGCCGCCACCGATGCCGACGTACCCGACTGATCGCCCGGGGTCGAGGGCACCGGTGCAGTGGGTGTCCGCCTGTCCCGGGTGACCGAACCTCCGCTCGCTTCCCGTCGTCGTGAAGCGGAAACTGTCGGCGCTGCTGGCCCGCACCGCGTCGACCAGCCGCATCCGTGGCGTGCCCGCGGTCTCCGAGGCGTGTCCCGTTCCCGGCTCGTGGCCGGCCGCACCGGGCGGCCCCTCGTGCCCGACCTGGTGCGACGTGGCGACGGCGCCGACACCGACCGCCGCCACGACCCCGACGGCGGCGACCGACCGGCCGATCGTCCGGCCGCGTACGGCCCGGTGCCCACGGCGCAGGAGCTGGTCGACGGGGGCCGGGCGGGCGTCCTCCGCATCGGCCAACGCATGCAGCGCGCCGGCCAGCGTGTCCTCAGACTTCATGCTGGTACTCCTTGATGTCGGGGGCGGCGAGCAGGCCACGCAGCCGTGCCAGCGCCCGGGAGTGGTGGGTCTTGACCGTGCCCACGGAACAGCCGAGCGCCGCCGCGACCTCCTTCTCGCTGAGGTCCGCGTAGTGCCGGAGCACCACGACGGCGCGCTGCTGCCGAGGCAGGGTGAGGAGGGCCTGCCGCAACTCGTCGTGCCCGAACGGCGCCGCGCCCGCGGGATCCACGCGGTCCGGCGTCTCGGCCACCAACCGTTCCCGCCGCCGGGACCGCCACCAGCTGATGTTGCCGTTGACGAGCATCCGACGGAGGTACGCCTGCGGGTCACCGCGCTGGGAGATCCGCCGCCATCGCTGGTACAGCTTGACCAGGCAGTCCTGTAGCAGTTCCTCCGCCCGGTGCGCGTCACCGCAGAGCATCCGGGCCACCCGCAGGTTGTGGTCCCAGACCCGCTCGACGAATGCGCTGTACCCGGCGTCGTCCGGCGTCATCGTCCCCGTTTCCCTACTCACACCGCTTCCACGCACCCCGGCATCCGAAGGTTGACACGCTCGCCGGACCGGTTCCGGGCCGCGGGCGGATCACCGGTGCGCCGAGCCCGGGGCGGCCCCGTGAAAACGGATACCGGCCGAGGTCGGGCCCGATTAGGGTCACCGGCATGTCGGCATCTTTCTGACGCGCGCGCCACGCCGTCAGTACCCCACGGTCCTCCGGACCGAGGTCCAGGACCTCGGCCCGTCGTCGGCGCGCGTCACGGTGGGCGCCCGACCGTAGCCACGGTCGGCGTCCCGGTCCGCCCCTGAGCGTGCCACTCCCCCAGCCCACACCCCGGCGGTACCGCCCTCGGCGGGCCTGCCGACAGCGCTGTCCCGTCGTGACCCCGGGAGATCCCGCGTGCTGACATCCCTGCTGTGGCGCCCGAAATGGGCCGCCGACCCGACCCGTACGTACTACGCGCTGAGCGGCGTCATGGCGCTCTGCTTCGTCCTCAACTCCACCCTGAACCTCGTCTACATGGCGACCGTCGTGCACCTGGACCCCCTGCAGATGGTGCTCGTCGGCACCGTACTGGAGGCGACGTGCTTCCTGTTCGAGGTTCCCACCGGCCTGGTCGCCGACCTGTACAGCCGCCGGCTGTCGGTCATCATCGGGCTGGGCCTGATCGGCGGCGGCTTCCTGCTCCAGGGCCTGCTGCCGACGTTCGCCGCGGTGATCGCCGCCCAGGTTGTGTGGGGAGTCGGCTACACGTTCACCTCCGGGGCGACGGAGGCCTGGCTCACCGACGAGATCGGCGAGGACGCGATCGGGCCGGTGTTCACCCGCAGGCAGCAGATCGGGTTGGTCGCGAGCTTCGTCGGCACGGTGGCGGCCGGCGGTCTCGGCCTGGTCACACTGCGGCTGCCGATGTTGCTGGCCGGCGCGGGGCTGGTCACGCTGGGCGCCACGATGCTCCTGGTCATGCCGGAGCGCCGGTTCACGCCGGTGCCACGCGGACAGCGGGAGACCCTCCGGCACATGGTCCGGTCCGTCTCGGCCGGCCTGTCCCTGGCTCGGCGACGTCGGGTGGTCCGCTCCTTCTTTCTGGTCAGTCTCATCGTCGGGCTGTCCTCGGAGGCGTTCGACCGGCTCTGGACGGTCCGGGTACTGCACGACTTCCGGCTGCCGGACCTGCTCGGCGTGCACGGCCCGGTCCTCTGGTTCACCGCGTTCAGCCTGATCGGTTCCCTCGTGTCGCTGACCGCGTCGCTCGTGGTGAACAGGGTGACGCCGGACCGGGTGAACGCACTGCATCCGCACGGCCCGCTCGCCGTACTCGCCGCGGTCCGCGTGCTCGGTGTACTGGGGCTGGCCCTGCTGGGCACCCTGTGGTTGGCGCTGGGCGCGATGTGGCTGCGCGGCGCGGCGGCCACCGTGGCCCGCCCGGTCGAGGCGGCCTGGCTCAACCGCAACCTCGACTCCCGGGTGCGGGCGACGGTCCTGTCGATGAACGGGCAGGCCGACGCCGTCGGTCAGGTGCTGGGTGGGCCGCCGCTCGGTGAGCTGGCCAACCGGACGTCGGTGTCGACTGCGCTGAGCGTGTCGGCCCTGATCCTGACTCCGGTCGTGCTGGTCTACGCGCGGTTGCGGCCGGCCCGCGACGCGGGCGTGTCCGACGCCGCGGACACGGCCGGCATCGCGCCAACCTCCGCCGCGACCCCGGGAC
>JBAUUM010000623.1:0-8856 GCA_049582705.1 Actinocatenispora sp. | reverse complement strand
GGAGTGGGCCTCGGCGTACTGCCGCTCCCACTCCTCCCGCTGCTTGTCGAACCCTTCCAGCCACTCCTGGGTGGTCGGGTCGAAGCCCTCGGGGTACTTGTAGTTGCCGGCCTCGTCGTACTCCGCGGCCATGCCGTAGAGGGTGGGGTCGAAGTCGGCGCCACCGGTGACGCCCTCGTTGGCCTGCTTGAGGCTCAGCGAGATGCGGCGCCGCTCGAGGTCGATGTCGATGACCTTGACGAAGATCTCGTCGTTGACCTGGACGACCTGCTCCGGGATCTCCACGTGGCGCTCGGCCAGCTCGGAGATGTGGACCAGGCCCTCGATGCCCTCGTCGACGCGGACGAACGCACCGAACGGCACCAGCTTGGTGACCTTGCCGGGCACGATCTGCCCGATCTGGTGGGTCCGGGCGAACTGACGCCACGGGTCCTCCTGCGTCGCCTTGAGCGACAGCGACACGCGCTCGCGCTCCAGGTCGACGTCGAGCACCTCGACCTCGACCTCCTGGCCGACCTCGACGACCTCGGACGGGTGGTCGATGTGCTTCCAGGACAGCTCGGAGACGTGCACCAGACCGTCGACGCCGCCCAGGTCCACGAACGCACCGAAGTTGACGATGCTGGACACGACGCCCTTGCGGACCTGCCCCTTCGCCAGCTTGTTGAGGAACTCGGTGCGGACCTCGGACTGGGTCTGCTCCAGCCAGGCACGGCGGGACAGGACCACGTTGTTGCGGTTCTTGTCCAGCTCGATGATCTTGGCTTCGAGCTCCCGGCCCACGTACGGCTGCAGATCGCGGACCCGGCGCATCTCCACCAGCGAGGCAGGCAGGAAGCCACGCAGACCGATGTCGAGAATCAGGCCACCCTTGACCACCTCGATGACGGTGCCCCGCACCACGCCGTCCTCGTCCTTGATCTTCTCGATCGTGCCCCAGGCGCGCTCGTACTGCGCCCGCTTCTTCGAGAGGATCAGCCGGCCCTCCTTGTCCTCCTTCTGGAGAACCAGGGCCTCGATGTGATCACCGGTCGAGACGACCTCGTGCGGATCCACATCGTGCTTGATGGACAGCTCGCGGGAGGGGATCACACCCTCCGTCTTGTAACCGATGTCGAGCAGGACCTCGTCCCGGTCGACCTTGACGACGGTGCCTTCGACGATGTCGCCGTCATTGAAGTACTTGATCGTCTCGTCGATGGCGGCGAGGAACGCTTCCTCGGAGCCGATGTCATCTACGGCGATCTGGTTGCCGGCGGCCTTGCTGGCCGCGGCGATGCTCGAGGTGGCCTCGACGCTGCTCGTCATGTGGGAGATTGCTCCGTCAGGTGGGTGTTCAGTCGGTCTTCGCGCCGCGGGATCACTCCACCCTTGACACGCGATCAGCAGCCGACTTCGAGATCATGATGAGGGATCCCCTGTTGTGACCACCGGACCGGTCTCCGGATGACGCGGGCCTGCTCCCTGCCGAGACACGCAGACCCCGAGCGCACCGACCAGCCTACCGTGCGCCATACCATAAGGTCCAACCCTCCCCCAAAAGCCCTGACGGACCGACGCCACGAGCGTGTAACGCCGCCGGCTATACCCGACTTGTCTGCTGGCTTCTGATTTTTGGCACCCCATCGGAGTCCGTCGATCGTGGTCCGACTCCCCCGGTAAGCCGACCGGGCCGGCGGAGTCGGTGACCGGTCGCCGGCGACACCGACGGTTCAGGCCGGGGGTTGCAGGGTGGCGATGTCGACGGCCCCCGCCATCGCGGCGTAGCCGGCGTCGCTCGGATGCAGGTGATCACCCGAGTCGTACTCGGGGGCCAGCCGGTGCGGGTCGCCCGGGCTGCGCATGGCGGCGTCCATGTCGACGACGGCGTCGAAGGTTCCGCTGGTACGGATCCAGGCGTTGACCGTCTCGCGTACCCGCTCCAACCGGGCGTTGTAGACGCGCCAGCCACCGAACGGGGTGAGCGTGGCACCGACGATCCGCAGGCCGTGCGCGTGGGCATCCTCGATCAGTTCCCGGTACCCGGCGATGATCCGCGCCGCGTGCACCTGGTGCGGACGTTCCTGGATGTCGTTGATGCCCTCCAGGAGGAACACCGTGCGCACGCCGGTCTGGTCCAGTACGTCGGGGTCGAGCCGGGTCAACGCGCGCCGGCCGAGGCCGGGGGTACGGGCACCGAGCAGCAGACGGTTGCCGGCGATGCCGACGTTGAGCACCGACATCCGCTGCCCCGCGGGCCGGCTCAGCAGCCGGTCGGCGAGCAGGTCGGGCCACCGCCGGTTGGCACCGGCCGTCGAGCCCACCCCGTCGGTGATCGAGTCGCCGAGGGTCACCAGCGCGCCCTGGTAGCCGGTGGCGCGCACGTCGACGCCGGTCAGCACGTACCAGTGGCCGGTCGTGCGGGTGAACCGCACCCCGCCCACGTCGTCGGCCGCGTCGGTGCCGCCGGCAAGGTAGGAGACCTGACGCGCCACCGGGTGCGAGTCGACCGTCGGACGCCCGCTGGGCAGGTACGTGGTGACCAGCAGGTCGTGGTCGGCCGGCACGGTCATCCGCACCGGGTCGCTCCACACGACGCCGCCGGCCGGGATCCGGACGTCCGGCCGGCCGTCGAAGGTCACGTCGCGCATCGTGTCCGGCGTCGCCGCGGGCGAGTCCGGAGTCGCGGGCAGCGCCGCCGTGGCGTGCCCGACGAGCAGCGGGCCGACCCCGTACGCGTTGGACAGCCGGATGCGCAGTGCCGGCCCGCCGGCGCTGCTGTGCACCACGTTGCGGATCGTGCACTGGGCGCAGCGCAGATGGCGTGCGAGCGCCGGTGCCGTCGCCCACGTCCCGATCCACTGCCCGAAGGACCGGTTCACCGGCTTCGACTCGGCCGGCGAGGTGCCGACCGGGTTGGACCGGCTGGAGGTGACCAGCGCGACGACGCACGCCGCGGCGAGCAACGCGACGCTGACGAGGACCGCGCTCACCGCACGACGTGACCCCATCGCGGGTCCTTCCTGAAGGGATGTGCCGGTCCCGGGCGGGTGAAACGGCGGATAATCCCAGCGTAGAGACCGGACACCAGCTCGACACCGGAACCAGCGGAGCCTGACCGGAACGACATCGGGCCGTGCCTCTACCGTGATCCGATGGGTCATGTCGGCAGGCATCAGGTGAGCGGCACCGAGTCGCGGCGGGCCAGTCGTGCCTGGTGGGACCAGGACGCGGACGACTACCAGACCGAGCACGGCGCCTTCCTGGGCGACACCGAGTTCCGGTGGTGCCCGGAGGGCCTCCGGGAGTCACAGGCCCGGCTGCTCGGCGACGTGGCCGGCCGGCGCGTGCTGGAGGTCGGCTGCGGCGCGGCGTCCTGTTCCCGGTGGCTCGCCGGGCAGGGCGCGTACCCGGTCGCGTTCGACCTGTCGGCCGGCATGCTCGCGCAGGCCCGGGCCGGCGAACGACGCTCGTCGGTACGGGTGCCGCTGGTCCAGGCGGACGCGGAGCGGTTGCCCTTCGCCGACGGCGCCTTCGACCTGGCGGCCACCGCGTTCGGCGCGGTGCCGTTCGTGGCCGATCCCCGCGCGGTGATG
Source organism: Actinocatenispora sp. (assembly GCA_049582705.1). Taxonomy (GTDB): domain Bacteria; phylum Actinomycetota; class Actinomycetes; order Mycobacteriales; family Micromonosporaceae; genus Actinocatenispora. The sequence continues at coordinate 5,281 of JBAUUM010000623.1, read as the reverse complement.
CGCGAGGTGTACCGGGTGCTGCGCCCCGGCGGCCGCTGGGTGTTCGCGGTGACCCATCCGATGCGCTGGATCTTCCTCGACGACCCCGGCGAACGCGGTCTCGTGGCCGTCCACTCGTACTTCGACCGGACGCCGTACGTGGAGTACGACGAGCGCGGCACGCCCTCGTACGTGGAGCACCACCGCACGCTCGGCGACCGCATCCGTGACCTGGTCGCCGCCGGGTTCGTGCTGCACGATCTGATCGAGCCGGAATGGCCGGACGGCCACGACCAGGAGTGGGGCCAGTGGAGCCCGCTGCGCGGCCGGCTCTTTCCCGGCACGGCGATCTTCGTCGCCCAGCGCCCCGCCTGACCCCCGGTCCCCGACCACGCCCGACCCCACCGGACCACGCGTGCCCCCGGTGCGGTTCGAGCGCCCCGACGGCGCCCGGCCCCATCGGACCGCGCCTGGCCTCCGGTCCGGTTCCAACGCGCGGACGTATCCGACCCCCGGCCCGACTCAACGGACCGTACGAGACCGCACCGTACGAGACCGCACCGTAACGCGCCCGGTGGGCTGCGGCGCTGGAACACTGGGCGGGTCGGATCGGCGAACCGCGGGAGTGGCGATGAAGGTGTTCCTGTCGTTGGACCTGGAGGGCGTGTCGGGCATCGTGGACTGGGCGCAGTGCACCCGCACGGGCGAGGACTACCCGCTCGGTCGCCGGCTCGCGCTGGCCGAGACCAACGCGGCGATCGAGGGCGCGCTGGCCGCCGGCGCCACGGAGATCCTCGTCAACGACGCCCACTCGGTGATGCGGAACCTGCCGCCCGACGAACTCGCCGGGCACGCCAGCTACCTGTCCGGCCGGTTCAAACCGCTGTACATGATGGAGGGCCTGGACGGCCGGTTCGACGCCGCCGTGTTCGTCGGCTACCACGCGGCGATGCCGACGCCCGGGATCCTGTCGCACACCTACAATCCCGCCGCGATCGACGACGTACGGATCAACGGCGTGATGACCGGCGAGGCGGGTCTCAACGCCCTCGTCGCCCAGCACTTCGGCGTGCCCGTGGTGGCGATCACCGGGGACCAGTACGTGGCGCCGGAGGCGGAACCGTTCTGCCCCGGGATCGCGGCCATCGTGGTCAAGGAGTCGGTCAGCCGTTTCGCCGCCACGAACCTGCATCCCGAGCGGGCCCGGGAACTGATCCGCGACGGGGTGGCGACCGCGCTGCGCGGTGTGGACGACCTGCGGCCACCGGACATCGCCCTGCCGGCCACCGTCGAGGTCGACTTCCGCAGCCCCGACATGGCCGAGCAGGCGACCTGGGTTCGTGGCGTGGAGCGGTCCGGCGGCCGCAGCGTCCTGTACCGGGACAACGACCCGCTGCGGCTGTTCCGCACGTTCATGACCCTCGTGTACCTGACCCGCTCGCTCGTGGAGACCTGACCGACGGCGACCGACCGGCGTGTGCGGCCCACGCCCACCGCCGGGGGTACCGACGCCGTCACGGCCCGGGTACCTGACGGCTCAGCGCCGCGTCAGTACCTGCCGATCTTGGGTTCCTCCACCGCCACCTCGTCGTGCGGCGTCTTGGCGATGATGGCCCGCACCTTGTCGCCGGTCAGCCGTACCTTCACCGCGAACGCGTAGATGATCGCGCTCCAGATCAGCGTCACGACGATGCCGGGGAGCGTGCCCAACAGGTTGATACCGCCGTTCTCCTCCTCACCGTTGCCGAGGAAGCTGATCACGGCGAGACCGCCGAGCCACGGCAGGATCCAGGCACCCGCCCGCCACTCGAAGTTCGGTGCGGTGACCTGTCGGGTGGCCTTGAAGACGCCGAGCAGCGCGAGGCCGATGAGTACGGCGACGAAGAACTTCCAGTTCGTCGTCCAGCCCGTCCAGAAGATGATCATGTTGGAGGAGAAGAACGCCAGGAAGGCGATGACGTCGCGGCCCGGCAGCCGGAACGGACGCGGCTGGTCGGGCAGCGACCGGCGCAACGCCGCGTAGGCCAGCGGCCCGGAGCCGAACGACAGAACGGTCGCCGAGGTCACCAGGCTGACCAGCTTCTGCCAGCTCGGGAAGGGCAGGAAGATCACCAGGCCGAGTACGAAGGTGATCAGTGTGGCCACCCACGGCACGCCGTTGCGGTTCAGCTTGGCCACACCGGCCGGGGCGTTGCCGTTGCGTCCCATCGCGTAGCCGAGCCGGGAGGTGATGGTCGTGTAGATCAGGCCGGTGTCGCCCGGTGAGATGACGGCGTCGAAGAACAGCAGCTTGGCCAGCCAGCCGGCACCGAGCAGGAGCGCAACCCCGGCCAGCGGGCTGGAGTCGCCGTTGAAGGCCAGGCCGAGCCAGCCGTTGGTCTTGTCCACGACGCTCGCCGGCAGCGCGAAGGTGAAGGCGAGCTGCAGGGCGATGTAGATCGTCGCGGAGATCGCCACCGATCCGATCACCGCGACCGGCACGTTGCGGTGCGGGTTGTCGGTCTCCCCGGCGAGTTCGATGCCCTGCCGGAATCCCAGATAGGAGAACGTGATGCCGGCGGTGGCGATGGCCGAGAAGATCCCGCCGAGGCCGGTCGGCGCGAAGCTGTGTGAGCTGAAGTTGTCCGCCCCGCCGGAGGCGTTGCCGCCGGTGACCGTGAACGCCAGTACGAACAGCGCGATGACCACCAGCACGATGACCACGATCTTCCACCAGACGAGCACGTTGTTGAGGCGCGCGAAGTGCCGGACGCCCAGCACGTTCACGACGCAGAACAGCGCCAGCAGCAGCACCGCGATGAGATAGCCCCACGGCAGACTCAGCGTGGTGTCCTTGTTGGTCAGGAACGGGAGGTAGTAGGTCGCGTACTGCAGTACGGCCTCCACCTCGACCGGGGCGACCACCGCTGCGGCGAACCAGTTGATCCAGCCCATCATGTAGCTGGCGAACGGTCCGAACGCGTAGTGCGGGAAGCGGATGACACCGGCGGAGACCGGGAACATCGTGCCGAGTTCGGCGTAGGTCAGGCCGATCAGGATGATCATGACGCCGGCGATGAGCCAGGAGAACACGGCCGCCGGCCCGGCGATCTTGCTCGCGTTGAACGCGCCCAGCAGCCAGCCGGAGCCGATGATGGACCCGACGCCGGCGAAGAGCAGGCCGATCATCCCCACGTCGCGACGTAGGTGTCGGCCACCCTCGGAGCCCGAGCCGCCTGGCTGCATCGCGGTTGTCACCGACGACCCCCTCCGTCACGACACGGCCCGGCGGTCGCGGGTGGGCGCCGCGGGCCAAGTACGCCACCCCCGCGGCTCCTGACCGAGCGGGTCGGCCGACCGACGTACCGGTGTCCTTTTACGCACCTTACTGCTTTTGAGTGCTGTCGCGAGTACAGAGCGTGGCCATTGGTTCGGAGCCCGAGTGGCCCACGTGGATCTCGATCGCCGTGGCCGGGTCGGTACGAGCCGACACCGGGACAAAGCTCCGCACGACCCGGCCGAGATCCGGCACGGAGCGGCAGATGACACGGAGCCGCGCGGCCCGACAGGAGACACGGGTCGCGCGGCGGTGAAAGGTCGGTGCTGCGGCGCCTCAGTGACCGGCGGTGTTCCAGTCACCGCCCACGCCGACGGAGACCGACAACGGCACCCGAAGTTCGGTCGCGCCACCCATCTCGGCCCGCACCAGCGCCTCCAGGTCGGTACGCTCACCGGCCGCGACCTCGAACACCAGCTCGTCGTGGACCTGAAGCAGCATCCGCGACGACAGGCCCGAACCGCGCAGCCGCTCGTCCACCCGCAGCATGGCGATCTTGATGATGTCGGCGGCCGATCCCTGGATCGGGGCGTTGAGCGCCATCCGCTCCGACATCTCCCGACGCTGCCGGTTGTCGCTGGTCAGGTCGGGCAGATAGCGACGACGCCCGAGCATCGTCTCGGTGTAACCGTCCCGCCTCGCCTGCTCCACCAGGCCGCGCAGGTAGTCACGCACCCCGCCGAAACGCTCGAAGTACTCGTCCATCAGGCCGCGGGCCTCGTCGGGCGTGATGCTCAGCTGCCCGGACAGTCCGTACGCGGACAGCCCGTACGCCAGGCCGTAGTTCATCGCCTTGATCTTGCTGCGCTGTTCGCCGGTCACCTCCTCCGGCGGAACGCCGAAGACCCGCGCGGCGGTGGCCGCGTGGAAGTCGGCGCCGGACACGAACGCCTCGATCAGCGCCTCGTCGCCGGACAGGTGCGCCATGATGCGCATCTCGATCTGGCTGTAGTCCGCGGTCAACAGCTCCTGGTGCTTCGCGCCGACCACGAAGGCGCGGCGCAGCCGCCGACCCTCCTCGCTGCGGATCGGGATGTTCTGCAGGTTGGGCTCGGTCGAGGACAGCCGCCCGGTCGCGGCGACCGTCTGCTTGAACGTGGTGTGGATGCGGCCGTCGTCGCCGACCGACTTGAGCAGCCCCTCCACCATGGACCGGAGCTTGGACACGTCGGCGTAGCGCAGCAGGTGCGGCAGCACCGGGTGCTCGGTCGACGCGTAGAGGCTCACCAGCGAGTCGGCGTCGGTCGTGTAGCCGGTCTTGGTGCGCTTGGTCTTGGGCAGACCGAGCTCCTCGAAGAGCAACTGCTGGCGCTGCTTGGGCGAGCCGAGGTTGAACTCCCGGCCCACCACGTCGTACGCGCCCTGCGCCGCCGTCTTCACCTCACCGGCGAAGTGGGCCTCCAGCTCGGACAGGTAGTCGGTGTCGGCGGCGATGCCGGTGGCCTCCATGTCGGCCAGCACCCGGCTCAGCGGCTGCTCCAGCTCGGTGAGCAGCTCGATGCCGCGCTGGTCGGAGGTCGCCGCGCCCTCCTCCACGGACGTGTCGGGGGCGTGCTGCTCCACCAGTTCGGCCCGCAGCGCGCCGGCCAGGTCGAGCGTGGCCCGGGCGCGCAGCATCAACTGCTGCTCGGCGGCCTGGCTGCCGAGCGCCTCCCCCAGCCCGTCGAGGGTCATCTGCCCGTCGTCGGGCTCCTCGGTGCGCAGCTCGCGGTGCAGGTAGCGGACGGACAGGTCGGCGAGGTCGTAGCTGCGCTGGTCCGGTCGGACCAGATACGCGGCCAGCGCGGTGTCGGTGGCCAGTCCGTCGAGCCGCCAGCCGTGCGACCGCAGGGCCAGCAGCACCGGCTTCGCGTCGTGCAGGATCTTCGGCCGGCCCGGGTCGGCCAGGAACGCGGCGAGCGCCGCGTCGTCCGCGGCGTCCAGCTTCGCCGGGTCGAGGTGGCAGGCGGCCGCCCCGTCGTCGACCGCCAGCGACAGCGCGGTCAC
>JBAUUM010000622.1:0-10447 GCA_049582705.1 Actinocatenispora sp. | reverse complement strand
GGCGAACCGTGGGCGGGGTGCTGACGGCCATTGGTCAGGCCCCCACGATCCCTTTGAGGATCTCCACGACTAGCGGTGCGAGCGCCGCCAGGCCGTAGCCCCAACCCGCCGACTTGAACGCGGTCTTGGCCTTCTCGACCTCGCCGGGGTCGCCGCCGCCCATCACGTAGCGGACGCCGCCGATGGACAGGAACACCGTGGCCAAGCCGGCCAAGATGCCCATGATCCAGTTCCTGATGTTGTTCAGGACGTCGGTCACCGAACCGGCGATGGCGAGCACCATGGTGTCGGCGTGCGCCGAGGAGGCCGACGCCAGCAGCGCGAGGACCGCCAGTTCGACGATCAGGGCCATGTGCGCCCAGCGGCGCGGTCGCACCGGGGTCCAGTCCTCCGGCGTAATGATCGGAGCGCTGGTCGGCTGGTTACTGGTGGCCTCCTTCGGCGTGCTCGTCGAGGTGGTCTCGGCCGGCGGCTGTGGATGGTCGTCGAGGCGGGCGCGACGCGGCCCGCTCGTGGGGGTGAAGAATCGATCGATCAGGCGCATTGGGGCACCTCCGGAAGTCGGGCTGAGCGCGGGTGTGTCCCGCAGCCCTGAACTCCGGATTTCGCGTCCGTTTTGGACACGCGATCCTGAACTTTCTGCGCTGACTCGACCTCAGAAACCGGCACGGACAGTAACGACCGTGGGAGGTCGCGGGCCGGCGTGACCGGCCGCGCAAGGGCGACCGCAGTCGCTACCTGGTCGGTCAGTGGGTCCGTCGGATCGGTCTCAGCGACGCGGTCGCGCAGATACGCGGCGAGCCGGAGCTCGGCGCGTTTGCGCGCCTTGTAGACCGCCCACTCGCCGATCTGGTGCTGCGCCGCCCAGTCCGCGACCGGCACCTCTTCCAACCGAGTCGCACCGATCAACGCGGCCTCGGTCTGGGTCAGGACTCCGTCCGCGACCGCGCGAGCGAGGACCAGATCCGGGTGACCCCACGGCGCGTGCGGCGGGGTAGATCGGAAGCCCGGAGCGACCGGAGTCGGACCCGCGAGGGCTTCCTCCAGAGCCTGATAACCGGACCGGTACGCCTCCCAACGCAGCCGCAGCATGATCCGCGGCGGACGCAGGTCGATGGTCGACAACGCGGCCAGGAAGCCGCGCAAAACTTCGGCGTGCACGTCGGCTGGATCGCCGGCGAACCGGTTGGTCAAGGTGGCCGCGACCGACGTCAGCGCCGGCAGCGCGACCCCGACCGCGGCGACCGTCCAGGTCGCCCCTTCTGTACGGGAGCGCAGTACCAGATGCGCCCACACCGCGTCCCGTGTCGCCTGCGGGCACCGGCGCGCCAGCAGCCGGTCGCGAACCTCGTCCAGCGGGATGTACCGGTCGGGCAGCCCTGGGAAGAGCCGGCCGTTCAGCGACACGGGATGCGGCCCGGTCACCAGCCAGGTAAAGGTGTCCCGCGCGATATCCAACGAGTTCGGAACAGCGTCGTCGCAACCGCGACGGAAAACAGATTGTGCTGCCATGTCGTGACCCCCACGGCGTCGATGTGAACAACAACGACGTCAGGAAGCCACGACCGATACCAGCGAAATACCACGCCATTACTAGGCCCCAACTAGCGAAGCGCTCCAGGGGCTACTAGTGGCCTACTATTTCGCGTCGCGCAGGCCGCCCAGCAAGATCGACACCGTCGCGTGTCGGCGGCCAGGCGCTGATCAACATTAGTAGCCTCTGAGCTGCGCTTATAGTCGCCCGCTAGTACCGCGCTGGTATCCGCCGCGGTCACTGTTTCGGGCTCGCAAGAAGATCAACAAGATCGATGCGAAAAAGATCTTGAAAAATCTGGCCGAGAGCGTCCAGAACGCGGTTCGCGGAGCTCGTGCCGATATCGCAGGGGTGCGCCATTGTTGGACCTTGATCGGAACTGGGTGAACAGTTTCCCGTCGTATCCAGGTGGGGCCTGTGCTACTCCAAAGAAAGTCAATTCGGTGTGTCCAAAACGGGGTCGAAAAACGGAGTTAAGGGGTGTCCGAACACACGGCACCCATCCGTCGGAGGAGACCCGCGATGACCCCGACACACGGCAACAGCTCTCCAGGAGGCGACTCCCAGGAGCACGGCCACACCGACCCCCCGACCATCCCGATCCCGCTGCCGCACGTGCGGCGAACGCCGCGCCTGCGCACCCTGCGCCTCGCGCTGCGCCACCCTCGCCCGGCCCGGCCGAGCACCGTCTGGCCGTGCGCTCAAGACGACCTGCGCGAGGGCACCGGCCTGCTCGCCAACTGGCTGCTGACCGCGGTCATCAAGATCGTCACCAACTACACCCAGCCCGGCCAAAGGGTGCTGCTGCTCGACCCCGCCCCGTACCTCGCGCCGCCCGCGTCATGGCCGACGGCGGCGGTCCGCAACCGGCCCCGGCCCGGCCCGTACGCGGGGCTGCACGAAGCCGGCTGGACCGTGGTCCGACTCGGCCGCGGCATCCAGACCCAGACCGCCGTCGCACACCCCGACCCGATCGGCGAGCACGCCCTCGACACGCCGGCCGAGTCGGAGTCCGGACCCGGACCGACCACAGAAGGTCCGTCCGCCGACCGCCCGGTCGGACCGTCAGCGGACCGCCGTCCCGGTTCGGGCTCGGCCGCGACCGGCCCCGGTCCGGACCGCTACGACCTGATCATCACCGCGGTTGAACCGCACACGCTCGACTGGTTCCGCCCGACCGACTGGACCGGTCTGCTCGCCCCGACCGGCACTCTCGCCGTCGTCACTCATGGTGACCGGAGCAACGGTCGGCTCGCCGACCCTGCCGGCGCACTCGTGCGCACCGCGCACCACGCCGGACTGCGCTACCTCGATCGCATCGCGCTGCTGCGCGTACCCGTCCGCGACGGCGCGCTCGCCGCTGCCATGCCGGCCGCGACTGACCGTTCGCGGGCCCCGTCGACACGGTCGACGACCGCCATCCGGCACACCCAGGTGCACGACGACCTCTTGGTGTTCACGAACCAGCCCGCCCCGAACGCCACGGCCGACGGCGAGGAGACCTCCGATGACTGACCGTCCCACGTCGCCCTGGCCGCTCCCCCAGCCGCCGGGGGAGGAGCCACCGATTCCCCCGTTGTCGGTCTGGCCGACCGGGCAGCGCGACCCCGCGGCGCAGCTGCGCGACAGCGGCTGCGTGCCCGGTACCGACGCCGACACCGACCGGATCCCGCCCGCTGTCGCCGCCTACGCGATCGCGACCTACACCCGACCCGGCGACCTCGTTCTGGACCCGGATTGCGGGGCGGGCACCGTGCTGACCGAGGCGCTGCGCGCTGGACGTCACGCGCTCGGGCTGACCGCCCGCAACCGGTGGTGGACGCTCGCCCGCGCCAACATCACCGCCGCGAAGACCGCGGGCGCGTGGCGTGACGGATCGGTCCTCGACGCACGTCCGAAGGTGCTTGCCACGATCCGCGCCGCCGGACTGGTCGGCCGAGTCGGACTCGTCCTGACCGCCCTGCGCACCGCACCCGAAAACCCGAAGGATCGCGCGCCGAGTCCGGACCGCGACCCCGACTCGGCCATCGCCGAACTCGGCGCGACGTTCACCTACTGCGAGACACTGCTGCGCTCCGGCGGACACCTCGCCGTCGTCACGCGACCTCTCCGCCACCCGGACGGTTCGCTGATCGACCTGACCACCCCGCTGCTGTCCGCGGCGACCGCCGCCGGCCTGGCGCCAGTCGACCGGTGCATCGCGCTGACCGCCGGACTGCGCGGCAACCGACTGGTCACCCGCGCCTCGCTCGCCGAACGCCGCGCCGCCGCCCGAGCACGCGCCACCGGTACGCCGACCGCACTTACCGCGCACCACGAGGTGCTCGTCTTCCAACTCGCCCACGACGCCGAACTCGCCGCCTCCGCGGCAGCCGGCATCCCGTGGCCGACCGAGGACGACGTCATCCGGCCCGCCGTCAACGGCGTCGAGTACCCCGGTTGGAGGCGAGCGGCATGACCACCCGCCTGTACTGCCGCGAGTGCGGCTGGCACCCCAAGTTCCGCCGCAAGCGCGCCGCGTTGCGCGCCGCCGGCCGTCACCACTGCACCGGCACACCGGTGGCCGAAACCTGTCCACCATGGTGGTCCCGGCTGTGGACAAACCTGTGGACAGGTCGGTCGGAGGTCGCCGCTGTCGACACCGACGTCGGGGCCGACGACGCGACCGGTGACGGCGAACTGGTCGATGCCCGCAGCAACCGCATCCAGTGGGCCGCGCTCGCCGCGCACCACGCCGAGACCACCCGCCGCGCCCGGCAGGCGATGGTCGAAATGGTCCGCGCTGGCTACCAGATCGGGCCGCCGCCGTATGGCTACCGCGCCCTGCGCATCCGTGTCACCGACCCCGGCGGACACAGCAAACTGCGCGCGGTTCTCGTCCCGGATTGGCAGACCGCCGCGGTCGTCAAGCAGATCTTCATCTGGCGCGCCGACCACGGCCTGAAGTTCGCCGTCATCGCGTCGCGCCTCAACCGCGACCCGCGCCAGTACCCGGCCCCGACGCCCAACGGGCGGTGGACCGCCAAGGCCGTCCGACGCATCGTCACCAACGCCAAGTACACCGGGCGTCAGGTCTGGGCTCGCACCGTCGCCGGCCGACCCGCGCCGGTGGAGCAGTGGGTCACCTCGGCGCCGAAGGCCCACGAGCCGCTGGTCGATGAGCGCACCTTCCATCGTGCCCAGCCTGGCCCCGCCGAGCATCCGACTGGCGCGGCGAATCCGGCCGACTGCCCGCCGAGTGCGGCATGAACACCCGCCGGTGGACCCTCACCGCCGCGGTCCTGTTCACCGGTTACGCGGCGACGATCGCCGGGGCGAACGGGGCCTCCACTCTCTGGCCGGCACTCGTCGTCGCGGACCTGCAGATTCCTGCCGGAGCGTTCTTTGCAGGGCTCGCGTTCACGGTGCGGGACCTCCTGCAGAAGGCTGTTGGCACCCGGACAACGCTGCTCGCGATCGCGGTCGGCGCGGCGTTGTCCGGGCTGGTCGCCGAGCCGCGCATCGCCCTCGCCAGCGCGGCGGCCTTCGCCCTCTCCGAACTGGTCGACCTCGCCGTCTACACACCGCTGCGCCACCGGAGCCAGATCGCTGCGGTCGGCCTGTCGAACACGCTCGGTCTGCTCGTTGACAGCCTGCTGTTCCTGCCGCTGGCGTTCGGCTCGCTGACCTATCTAGGCGGGCAACTCGTCGGGAAGACCGCAACCACCGCCATTGCGGTCGCCGTGCTCGTGGGCACCCGCGCTCGTCGGAGGGCGGTACCGGCGTGAAGTTCTTCCTGGGCGTCCATCAACCAATCTGGCTGACTCGTGTGCCGGACATCCCGCTGCTGGTGTCGCATCGGCGGCTCGGTCACCGTCGCACTCTGCCCAGAGCCATCACCGAATGGGCGCTCGACTCCGGCGGTTCTCCGAACTGCAGCTCCACGGTCGCTGGGAGACCAACGAGAAGGACTACGTCCGGGCGGTCCGGCGCTACGCCGACGAGATCGGCAACCTCTCCTGGGCTGCGCCGCAGGATTGGATGTGTGAGCCGCACATCCTCAAGCGCACCGGTCTCACGATCCGCGAGCATCAACGGCGCACCGTGCGCAACCTCCTCCGCCTCCGGGACCTCGCGCCCGAGCTCCGCTGGCTACCGACACTTCAAGGCTGGACCCGGTCGGACTACGCAAGGTGCGCTGACCTCTACGACCGGGCCGGGATCGACCTGGCAGCCGAGCCCCTCGTCGGGGTCGGGACGGTGTGCCGGCGCCAGAGCAGCGCCGACGTGGAGCGCATCATGCGCGCCTTCGCGGCGCGCAACCTGAACCTGCACGGCTTCGGCATCAAGATCACCGGCCTCAGTCGATACGCCGAAGCTCTCTGTAGTTCGGACTCGATGTCATGGAGCCGGCGTGGCCGCTACGTCCCCGGATGCGGTCCGAGCCACCGCACTGAGTCGAACTGCCTGCGCTTCGCGCTGAGCTGGTATCGACAGATCCAAACCACGCTCGGTTCGGCAGGACTGACAGCGGAAGGCGTTCACCCCGACCCGTTGGCGAGGGTCGCGTGAGGACCGTCGCCGCGCCGCTTGCGCTGCGAGCTCACTGCTCGCCTTGTACCTCGGTGCCGTCCGGTTCGACCAGCGAGACGTCGCGTGGCGTGTCGATCCCGAACAGCTCGTTCGGCGTGCACCGCAATGTCGTGCACAGCGCCTTCAAGGTCGCCACCTTGACCTGGACCGGCTGCTTCTTGATCAGCACGTCAACCGACTGGAGGGACAGTTCGAACCCGGCACGCTGGGCGAGGAGCTCGCGCAGTTCGGTCGCGTTCCAGACGTTGCGGGAGGCCATGACCTTCCGCAGCCGCCACTCGATCTGCACCCGCTGCCCGCCCATGCTCGTCGCTCCGCGGCGCTTCGCGCCGTCGCCAACCGACGCTCAGTGTCCCCGATGGCGACGGAAGCCGGCCGCTGCATGTCCGGCGTGTTCAGCAGACGCACGCCCACGTGCATGCGTAACCTGAGATACACAGGCTGTACACGATCTACTCAGGTGTTACCTTAGTTGAATGACAGACGTGTGCGCGGCTCAACAGAGAGGAGGTGCCTCGGCACTCATCACGTTCAACGTCCTGCCGGTGCAAGGCCGTTCGCGGTCCGCGCCGGTACTGATCATCTGGACTCGCGTCGACCGCCGTCCATCTCGTTTTCACGAGGTGCTTCAGCACCCGTTCGACAAGGCCCCTGGCCCTGCCGAACGGCGAGAGTCCAGCACGGCCACGAGTGCCGGCCCCGCACACACCTACGCGGGGAGTAGAGGCCCGCTGGTCGTGACAGCTTCGGCGATCCCAGCTCATTCAACGCACGTCATGGTGCGTGCCCGCGTCGCCGCGAAACCCGCCTCGTGCGGACCGGCGACCGCAGGTGTCAACGGATGGGAGTGCCCGCTGTGTCGACGGTTCCTGTCGCCGACCAGCAGCCCCGTGAACCTCCGCGATCCGCGAGCTTCACGGGCACGAAGGGGGCGCTCATGTGCGCTCAACCTCGCAACCCCGACCAGCCCAACAACGACCGCGCCGACGTCCCTGCTCCGGTCGAACAGCAGCAGGAAAGCTCCACCAGCGCGTCAAGCAGCCAGTCCCGACGGCGCAGTGGTGCGGGCAGGACTGGACGCAACTTGGTGGTGCGCGGCGTTCGTCGCGATCCCCCCGACATCCGCAAGCTCGCACGGGTGGTCGCCAGCCTCGCGGCAGACATGGTGGCGGCCGAAACCGGCGAGCAACCGCCGTCCACCGAGCCGGACGCCGCGGACGCCCGCCACCGTGACCACCTCCGCGATGCGGCATGACGCCGCACCTTCGCGCGCGCTCACCGACTGCGGCGGATCGACCTCGCTCGCCGCTGCCCGAAAGGAAGGTTCAACACAATGCCACCTGCCAATTGCGACCCCCACAGGCGTCGCCTGCCCGACGACCCGCAGGCTCAACGCGTCGTGCGCGTAGCCCTTTACCAGCGATTGCCCATTCTCGGCGAAAGCGACTTCCTGCAGTCCTACGTCGACTCTCAGCCTAATTGGCGCGTCGCTCTTCGCAGCAGCGACGACGGATCAGGTGCCACGTTGAAGCGACCTGGGCTGCAGCGAGTGTTGGAGGCAGCTCGATCCGGTGCTATCGACGTGCTCGTCGTCAACCACATGTACAACCTGTCCCGCACAACTCGGCACCTCGCCTTCCTTCTCGACGAGCTGACGTCGCGAGGTGTGCGGGTCGTCTCGGCCGCTGACCCCGGCCTCGACACCGAGACCCCGTTCGGCCTCTTCCTCGTACGCGTGGTGAGTGCCGTCGCCGAGATCGAGTACACGGGCGCTCGCGCAGACCGACGCGATCGCCTTCGTCACAAGCAGGAATCCGCCGACGAGTCGCCACTTGCGGGTTAGCCCGCAACGCAACCGGCAGATCTGCCGGGCCAATGCGGCGACCAACACCGTCCACACCAGACCGACTCACAACGAGGTGTCATGAACAACGCCTATGCCCACCCGGATAACGAACTACAGCAGGGCAGCCCTGTCTGTGCCATGCGGCGGTCGGAGGCTCCTGTGCCCGGCAACCGCGTGGTGATCTACCGGCGTGCGTCCTCGCCGGCACGGGGCAAGACCGAGTCCAGCGTCGCGGCCCAGCGCGAGGCATGCCTGAACACGGCCAAGAAACTGGGCTTCTCGCTCATCGACCCGTATGTCGACCCGGACATTCGACTCCGGGAACGGCCTAAACGTCGAGTGCTCCGGCGCGTCTTCGCGTGGTTCCGCCGCCGTTGAGTCGCGGCAACTCGCTCACGAATTCACCGCTCGCCATCCGCGTGCGATCCAGCAGCCGGCTGCACGGGTCCACCGTCCAGGCCGCTCCCAAGGAGGTGTCATGACCAGCGCCTATGCCGACTTCATCGATGAACTGGAGCAGGACGTCACCGTCCCGATTCAGCCACCGTTGGATGACCTTGCTCCCGGCACCCGCGCGGTGATCTACCTGCGCGTGTCCTCGACCGGCCAGGTCAGGACCGACTACAACCCGGAAGGCATTTCCATTCCGGCCCAACGGGAAGCGTGTCTGCGCAAGGCACGGGAGCTGGGTGTCACGGTGATCGACGAGTATGTCGAGCCCGGACGCTCGGGAACGGAGATGACCAAGCGGGAGGCGTTCCAGCGCATGCTCGCGCGGGTCCACAGCCAGCGCGACGTCGACGTGATCATCATCTACCAGCTCTCGCGCATGGCGCGGAACCGCTACGACGACGCGATCGTCATGGCGGACCTGCGCAAGCGCGGCGTCACCCTGGTCTCGGCCACGGAGGCTATCGACGACACCCCGGTCGGCCAGCTGATGCACGGCATCCTGGCCACGTTCAACGAGTACCAGTCCCGCCAATCCGGTGCCGACATCGCCTACAAGATGGGCCAGAAAGCCCGCAGCGGCGGCACTCTCGGCCGCGCCAAGCTCGGCTACCTCAACCACATTGACCACTCCGACGGCCGCGTCATCCGCACGATCATCGTCGACCCCGAACGCGCACCCTTTGTCCAACTGGGTTTCGAACTCTTCGCCACAGACGACTACACCCAAGAAGACCTGGCGGACGAACTCTACGATCGCGGCCTACGCACCAGGGCCACCCGGCGGCATCCAGCCAAGAAGGTCTCCGAGAACAAGATCTCGCAAATGCTGCGCGATCGCTACTACCTCGGCTACGTCGACTACGACGGCGAAGAAATCCAAGGACGGCACCAGCCACTCATCGACGAGGATCTCTTCGACACCGTCCAGGAGATCCTCGACTCCCGAACGACCGCAAAAGAACGCCGCCGCGTGCACCACCACTACCTCAAAGGATCGCTCTTCTGCGGGCGCTGTCGGCGCCAAGGCATCAAGCGGCGAATGATCATCCAGCAGACCACCAACTCGAAGGGCGCCGAGTACACGTACTTCTTCTGCCGAGGCCGGCAGAAGGGCGCGTGCCAAGCCCCGTACGTCAACGTCACGCTCATCGAGGACGCCGTAGAGCGGCACTACGCGGCGATTCGCTTCAGCCAGCCCTTCATCACTGAAATGCGCGACCAAGTCGATGCCGTAATCGGCGATCAGGAAAAGTCCGCACGCCTGTTGCGCAAGCAGATCACCGCACAGCTCAAGGAACTCGACTCCAAGGAGGAGAACTTGATCGACCTAGCAGCGGACAGCACCCTTCCGCGGACCAAGGTCAAGGAGAGGCTCCGCGACATCGCAAGCGAGCGCCGCAAGCTGGAGGGGCGCCTCGAAACCGCGAACGCCGACCTCACCGACAGCGCCCAGCTCGTCGACGCCAGTCTCGCGCTGCTCGAACAGCCCGACAAGCTGTACCGCCGCTGCAACGACCAGCAGCGGCGTCTGCTCAACCAAGCGATCTTCCAAGCCCTCTACATCGAGGACGAGGAGATCACAGACGGTGAACTCCAGGAACCCTTCGGGCTGCTCCACGCCATCCAGCGCGACCGGGCCGCAGCAACCAGCCCGCTGCCCACAAACAAGAAGGCCACCCGCAATGCGGGTGGCCTTTGCTCGCCTTCAGGCGTCACGGTCCTACTTCGTGGCCTTCATTCAGGCACTTGTTCTAGTAAGACCTCTAAGGTGGAGCTGAGGGGACTCGAACCCCTGACCCCCACACTGCCAGTGTGGTGCGCTACCAGCTGCGCCACAGCCCCATGCGTTGAACGCTGCGCCAGCTTACACGGGCCTCACAGCGGCCTCGACAACCAGGGTCGCGCCTCCGACATCGAGGGTGGCCGGGGTGCCCAACGGCACCGTCAGCTGCCCCGGCCCGTGCCCGATCGGCAGCCCGCCGAGCACCGGAACGCCCAGGTCACCAAGCCGGTCCGCGAGAACCGAATCCACCGTCCCGCAC
>JBAUUM010000621.1:0-1912 GCA_049582705.1 Actinocatenispora sp. | reverse complement strand
GGCTGTCCGGCCCGCGCGCGGCACGCAGCGGACCGAGCAGGACGGTCGCGACCGAACCCGCCAGCCAGGTCGCGGCGATCGGCAGCAGCACCGTGTCCGGCGCGGGCTGCACCGGGATGGCGCTGGTGAGGATGCGGGCGCCGGAGTTGCGTACCGCGTCGAGCAGCACGCCGGTGAGGGCGCCCCCGGCCGGGTCGCGCAGCGCCGCCGCCGTGCCGACCAGGTAGGCGGCCAGCCCGGCCAGGCCGGCGAGCACGGCCAGTACCGCGCCGGCCCGGATCAGCCGCAGCAGCCAGGTCAGCGTCACCGCGCCGACGGCGGCACCCGCCAGCAGTACCGGCAGCTGGTGACCGGAGTAGATGCGGGTCGGCACCTGCGCCGCGGCCAGGGTACCGGCCAGTACGGCGAGCACGGCCACGGTCACCGGCACGACCCGCAGCCGGTACCCGGACCCGGCGTCCCCGGACGGCACGGACCCGGCGGACGCGGACCCGGCGGCTCCGGCCCCGCCGGGCGTCGCAGACACGCCGGGAGTCCCGGCCCCGGCGGCGTTCACCATGTGGCCACCCCGTCCCAGCGGGCGGCGAACTCCGCCGCCGTACGGGCGGTCAGGGTGATCACGCCCGGCAGGACGGCCAGGTCGCCGGCGGTCTCGCCGAGCACACCGACCACGACGGTCGGGTACACGTCGCGCAGCCGCCCCACCGACTCCAGGTCCGCCAGCCGACCCGATCCGGTCAGCAGCACCAGGGTGTCGCCGCGGTGCCGCTGACGCAGCCGCTGCACGGCGTGCGGGAGGGACGCCCCGGGGTCGGGCCGCAGCTCGGCGAGCACGTCCAGGTACGGCCGGGCCCGGCTCGCCGCCGGCCCCGCCACCGCGGACCCGGAGCCGGCGTCGCCGACCCGGCGGCCGCTGACCAGATGCAGCTCCACGGTCAGCTCGGCCCGCAACGCGGCCAGCAGCACCGAGGCTGCCGCCTCCGTGATGTGCTCCACCGACTCGGGAGTGTGCGCCGACTCCCGGTCGTCGACCAGCACCACGATGCGCGGCAGGCTGGTGTCCACGTGCTCCCGCACCATCAGCTCACCGACCCGGGCCGAGGTGCGCCAGTGCACGTGCCGCAGATCGTCCCCCGGCACGTACTCGCGCAACGCGTGGAACGTGATGCTGCCGTACTGCACGGCGTCCACCACCCCGTCCAGGCTGCGGGCCGCGCCCACCGGCACACCGAGCAGCCGGTGCGAGCGCGGATGTACCCACAACCGGGTGACCCCGCCGTACCGGCGGCTGGCCGAGACGAGACCGAGCGGGTCCTGCCGCGCCACCTCCAACGGGCCGACGTCGACCACACCGCGCCGGTGCGTCGGCAGCGGATAGCCGGTGCGGGTGCTGGCACCGGCGGACAACCGGACCACCGGCACCGGGACCTCTCCGGAACCGGACAGGTGTTCCACGCCGGACAGCAGCTGGCCCCGCCAGCGGGCCGTCGACCGCAGGTCGACCACCGCGTGGCACGGTTCGTCGCGCGTCACCCGGTCCGGGTCGACGGTACGGACGACGACCAGCTTCGGCGGCCAGCCGGCCCAACCGAACGCGACCAGCAGCGCGAGCAGGGCGACCGCGCCCAGCGCGACGAGTTCCGGGTAGCCGGCGAGCACGCCGAGGCCGAGCAGCAGCACGCCCGCCACGCCGAGGGTGATGCCGCGTCGGGTGGGCATGCTCAGCGGCGCCCGTAGCCGGGGGCACCGGAGGCCGGCGCCGCCGACACGGGCGCGACCCCGCCGTACGTGGTCGGCGCGGCCTGCGTGGTCGATCCGTAGCTGCCGGCCTGGCCGGCGGCCCCGTAGCTCGCCGGCGCGGGCTGCCCGGTCGACGCCGACGGCATCGACGCGCTCGCCGCGTGCGGTGCGT
>JBAUUM010000620.1:0-3992 GCA_049582705.1 Actinocatenispora sp. | reverse complement strand
GCACGGCGAGCGTCGGGGGCACGGCGAGCGTCGGGGGCACGGCGAGCGTCGGGGGCACGGTGGGCAGCCGTCAGCGGGCCACCTGTCCCTGCAGCTTCATGATGAACCGGAGCAGGCTGCGCCCGCTCTCCTCGCGCAGGAAGTCGGTGACCTCCTCGCTGACGTCGAGGAGTACCTCGGTACCGCCGGCGGGCGGCGTCAGCGCCACGACGTACCGCCCGTACGTGCCGGACCTGGAGTCGGCGTCCACGGTCCACTTCCCGCCGTACTTCTTCATCAGGTAGACGGCGACGTACGCGGTCAGGTGCGAGGTGATCCAGTTGGCGTCCTCGCTGCTGGTGGCGTCGACCTCCTCCTTCTCGTAGAGCGAGTCCAGCATGGTGAGGCCGGTACGCGGGTCGTCGAGCAGTTCCCGGGGCGGCGACATCTTCAGCGCCTCGGCGAGCTGGACGACCTCCGCCTCCATGGTGTCCACCCACTGCGGCAGGTCGCGTTCCCGCTGCTTGCGGAGCTTGTCGGTGTCGGTGAGTGCCACGGGGTACCTTCCTCTGCGGGTCGCGGTCGCGGGTTCAGCCGGTGTGGATCGTGGCGAGGTCGCTGATCAGCAGCTCGCGGTTCTCCTTCTCGACGATGTCGGTGGCGCGCGCCCGCGCGGCCCAGTGCGCGGACTGTCCGGTGTCGCCGGCCACCGCGTACGCGCGGGCCAGCGCCTCGTACGTGAAAGCCAGGTCCCAGTCGTCGATGCCGTCGCGTCGGCAGAGGTCCAGGGCCTGCCGGGCGTGGTACAGGGCGGGTTCGGGCCGGCCGAGGACGCAGTACATCCGGGAACACTGCCAGTGGCTGCGCACGCCGTTGTGCGAGGTGCCGACCTGGAGCCAGTGGTACGCGGACGCGTGCGCCTGGTGGATCATCAGCGCGTCCTCGTCGGCGGTGCGGTCCGTCTTGTCCATCAGTCGCCAGGTGTCGTTGAACAGGTGTTTCGCCCAGCGCAGGTGCTGTTCCCGGTCGTCCGCCGTGCCCTGTTCGGACTGGTCCATGGTGATCCCCCTCGGCGGGTCGTCGTTGGGCGCGTACCCCGTGACGCGGGTGGTTACGCCTCACGGCTCCGACGATCCGCCTGTGCCGCCCGCCTCGAGAAGCCCGGTCCGGCGACCGTTATGCCCTGTTCGGTCCCGTGTCGACCCACGGCGGTCCGGCGGCCGGCGGCACGGCGCCGCCAGCCGCTATGTTGAGTGGAATAGACTCAACTCTGACCTCGTTGAACAGGGCGTTGCTCGGCTGGTGACGGCCGACGCGCCCGAAGGAACAACGCTCGACGCACTGCGGGGAGTCAATGAACGCTGAACGACTGACGACCAAGAGCCGCGAGGTGGTCGCCGGTGCCGTGTCCGCCGCCACGAGCCGCGGCAACGCCACCGTCGAGGCCTGGCATCTGCTGTACGCGCTGCTGACCACGGAGGGGTCCACCGCGACCGCGCTGCTGCGGGCCGCGGGCGCCGACCCGGGCCGGGTGGAGAGCGTGACCGAGGCGGCGCTCGCGAAGTTGCCGTCCGCGGCCGGCAGCTCCATCGCCGAGCCGAACCTGTCCCGCGAAATGCTCAACACGCTCAACGCCGCCGAGCAGATCGCCCGACCGCTCGGCGACGAGTACACCTCGACCGAACACCTGATGGCCGCGCTGGCCCAGGTGGGTGGCGAGGTCGCCCGGGCGCTCAAGGAGGCCGGCGCCACCGAGGAGAACCTCGTCGCCGCGTTCCCGGTCGTCCGGGGCGGCGACCGGCGGGTGACCACTCCCGACCCCGAGCAGACGTACAAGGCACTGGAGAAGTACGGCATAGACCTGACCGCGAGCGCCCGCGAGGACAAGCTCGACCCGGTCATCGGCCGCGACGCCGAGGTGCGCCGCGTCATCCAGGTGCTGTCCCGCCGTACCAAGAACAACCCGGTACTGATCGGCGAACCCGGCGTCGGCAAGACCGCCATCGTCGAGGGCCTGGCCCAGCGGGTGGTCGCGGGTGACGTGCCGGAGAGCCTCAAGAACAAGCGCCTCGTCTCGCTCGATCTGGGCGCGATGGTGGCCGGCGCGCAGTACCGGGGTCAGTTCGAGGAGCGGCTGAAGAGCGTCCTGGAGGAGATCAAGAACTCCGAGGGGCAGGTCGTCACGTTCATCGACGAGCTACACACCGTGGTCGGTGCCGGCAAGGCCGACGGCGCGATGGACGCGGGCAACATGCTCAAGCCGATGCTGGCCCGCGGTGAGCTGCGGATGGTCGGCGCCACCACGCTCGACGAGTACCGCGAGCACATCGAGAAGGATCCCGCGCTGGAGCGCCGGTTCCAGCCCGTTCTGGTCGGTGAGCCGACCGTCGAGGACACCATCGGCATCCTGCGCGGTCTCAAGGAACGCTACGAAGTGCACCACGGCGTGCGGATCACCGACGCCGGCCTGGTCGCCGCCGCGACGCTGTCCGACCGCTACATCACCGACCGGTTCCTGCCGGACAAGGCGATCGACCTGGTCGACGAGTCCGCGTCCCGGCTGCGCATGGAGATCGACTCCCGCCCGGTCGAGGTGGACGAGATCGAACGCGCGGTGCGCCGGCTGGAGATCGAGGAGATGGCGCTGTCCAAGGAGGACGACGAGCCGTCCCGGCAGCGCCTGGAGAAGCTGCGCCGTGAGCTGGCCGACCGGCGGGAGCAGCTGACCGCGCTCAACGAGCGCTGGCAGAACGAGAAGCAGCACATCACGGCTATCTCCGACATCAAGGAGGAGCTCGACACGCTGAAGCGCGAGACCGAGCGCGCCGAGCGGGACGGTGAGCTGGGCCGCGCCTCCGAACTGCGCTACGGCCGCATTCCCGAGCTGGAGAAGCAGCTCGCCCACGCCGAGCAGGAACTCGCCGAGCTGCAGGCGTCCGGCGCGATGCTCAACGAGGAGGTCAGCCCGGACGACATCGCCGACGTGGTGGCGTCCTGGACCGGCATCCCGGCCGGCCGGCTGATGGAGGGCGAGACGGCCAAGCTGCTGCGGATGGAGGACGAACTGGGCCGCCGGGTGGTGAGCCAGTCGGAGGCCGTGACCGCCATCTCCGACGCGGTGCGCCGGGCCCGGTCCGGCATCGCCGACCCGAACCGGCCGACCGGATCGTTCCTGTTCCTCGGCCCGACCGGGGTGGGCAAGACCGAGCTGGCCAAGGCCCTGGCCGACTTCCTGTTCGACGACGAGCGGGCGATGGTCCGCATCGACATGAGCGAGTACGGGGAGAAGCACTCGGTGGCCCGACTGGTCGGCGCGCCGCCCGGGTACGTGGGCTACGAGGAGGGTGGCCAGCTGACCGAGGCGGTACGCCGCCGGCCGTACTCGGTGGTGCTGCTCGACGAGGTGGAGAAGGCCCACCCGGACGTGTTCGACCTGCTGTTGCAGGTGTTCGACGACGGTCGGCTGACCGACGGTCAGGGCCGTACGGTGGACTTCCGGAACACGATCCTGATCCTGACCTCGAACCTGGGGTCGCAGATTCTCGTCGAGCCGACGCTGTCCGAGACCGAGAAGAACGAGGCCGTACTCGGCCTGGTGCGTGAACACTTCAAGCCGGAGTTCGTCAACCGGCTGGACGACGTGGTCGTGTTCCACTCCCTGAACACCACGGACATGGTGTCCATCGTGGACATTCAGCTGGCCCGGCTGGCCCGCCGGCTGACCGACCGTCGGCTGCGGCTGTCGGTGTCCGACGACGGGAAGAAGTGGCTGGCCGAGCACGGCTACGACCCGCTGTACGGTGCCCGGCCGGTGCGTCGCCTGATCCAGACCGCGATCGGCGACCAGCTCGCCAGGGCGCTGCTGGCCGGCGCGATCCGGGACGGGGACGAGGTACTGGTCCGCAGCACGCCGGACGACACCGGCCTGCTGGTCGAGCGGGCGGCGGACCGGGCCGCGGACGCCGGCTGACGGGGCGGACCTCGGACGGCCGCGGCGAGGAACTCGCCGCGGC
>JBAUUM010000619.1:0-2391 GCA_049582705.1 Actinocatenispora sp. | reverse complement strand
CCCGGCGACGGACAGCGGCCAGCAGCTGAGCGCCGCCCGCAAGGCCGAGGAACAGGCCGGCCAGCGGGCTGGCCACGGTGGCCAGCGCGGCCAGGACCGCACCCAGGGACAGCCGGAACGGTCGCGTGGCCCGCGGCAGCGCCAACGCGACCAGCGCGAACATTCCGATCGCCAGGCCCAGCATGAACGTCGTCTGGCCGTTGACCAGGTTCAGCGCGCTGACCACGGCCAGCAGCAGACCGCCCAGCGTCGGCCGCGGTACCCGGTGGCGGGCCAGCAGCCAGGCGAACGCCGCGGAACCCAGCACGCAGCAGACCGCACCGACGCCACGGGAGCCGATCAACGCGTTCAGCGGCCCGGCCAGCAGGCTGTACCCGAACGGGTGCACACCGCCGAACCAGCGGAAGTCGACGGTGTCCGCGCCGTACGTCTGGAAGAAGTGGCCCGCGGCGACCTGCGCGGACAGGTCCGGCCCGGCGACCGGCAGGTAGAGGAACACCACCATCAGGGCCAGCGAGACGGCGGTGGTCAGGATCGTCGGCAGCCGGTAGCACTCCGGGTACCAGAGGTCGAGCACGTCGACCCAGTCCCGGCGACGGCGGGGCGGCTCGGCCTCGGGCACCGCCCGGACCATGGACGTCGGGTTGACGTCCACGTGCGGCCACCGTCGCGGCGTCGCACCGGACCGGCGCGGCAGGCCGCCCGGCGTACCGGTGTCGGTGGCCCCCGCGCCGTCGGTGTCGGCGGACACGGCGGCGCCGGCCGACCCGCCGTCAGCCTCGACGGGCTCGATCAGCCCGGTGAACTCCAGGCCCTCCTCGTCCACCCGCCGCGCCGCCGGAGCCGCAGCCTCAGCCGGCTCCTCCACGCACGCCTCGATCAGCCCGGTGAACTCCAGGCCCTCCTCGTCCACCCGCCGCGCACCGGGTGACGCGTCGTCGTCCGTGACGTCGGAGCCGGACGCCTCGCGTTCGGTCATGGCACCTCGGCTCCCATGCGTTCCGTCACCACCTGCCGCGCACGGCGGGCGGTGCGCAGGTACTCGTCCACGAACTCCCCAGGGTCGTCGCCCGACCAGCCCAACGCGCGGACCACCCCGGCCAGTTCGACCCCCTGCCGGGGCAGCTGGTCCGAGGGGCGGCCACGGACCAGCATCATCGCGTCGCGGATCTCGCTGGCCAGCCACCAGGCCGCGCGCAGCGCGCCGCCCTCGTCCTCGGTCAGCAGGTCCCCGTCGACGATCGCCGCCAGGGCGTCCAGTGTCCCGGTGGTCCGCAACGCGGGCAACGTCCCGGCGCAGCGTAGCTGGAGCAGCTGCACGGTCCACTCCACGTCGGTGAGCCCGCCGCGGCCCAGCTTCGTGTGCGTGGCCGGGTCGGCACCCCGGGGCAGCCGCTCCGCGTCGACCCGCGCCTTGATCCGGAGGATCTCGACGACCTGCTCACGGTTGAGCCCGCCCTTCGGGTACCGGAGCGGGTCGACGATCTCCAGGAACTGACGGCCCAGGTCGGCGTCGCCGGCCACGAACCGCGCCCGCAGCAGGGCCTGCGACTCCCAGATCCGGGACCACCTGCCGTAGTAGCTGCGGTAAGCCGCGAGGCTGCGTACCAGCGGGCCCTGCCGGCCCTCCGGGCGCAGCCCCGCGTCGATGGGCAGCGGCGGGTCCGGCGCCGGCGCGGCGAGCAGCCCGCGCAGGCGTTCGGCGACGGCGTGCGCCGCCGCGCCGTCCCCCTCGTACACGAACAACACGTCGGCGTCGGACGCGTAGCTCATCTCGGCGCCGCCGAGGCGTCCCATGCCGATGAGCGTGAACCGCAGGTCGGACGGCGCCCCGGTGTCCGACATGGCCACCCGGAGGGTGGCGGCCAGGACCGCGTCGGTCACGTCCGAGAGGGCCCGCCCGACCTCGGACACGTCGATCATGCCGAGCAGATCGGCGGAGGCGATCCGGAACAGCTCGCGTCGGCGTAGCGCCCGCAGCGCGGCCACCGCGTCGGCGGGCCGGTCCTGCCGGCGTACCGCCGAGGACATCGCCTCGCCCAGCGCCTCCGGACGCCGTGGGGCGAGTTCCGCGTCGTTCGAGAGCATGCGCAGCGACTCCGGGTCCCGGCCGAGCAGGTCGGTGACGTACCGGCTCTCCCCCAGCAGCCGGGCCAGCCGGATCGCCACCGGGCCCGAGTCACGCAGCAGCCGCAGGTACCACGGGGTGCGGCCCAGCTTCTCCGACACCTGCCGGTAGGCGAGCAGCCCGCGGTCGGGCTCCGGTGCGTCGGCGAACTCCGGCAGCAGCGCCGGCAGCAGGGTGCGCTGGATCGCGGCCGTCCGCGACACGCCACCGGTGAGCGCGCCGATGTGGCGCAGCGCCCCGGCCGGGTCGGCGAACCCGAGCGC
>JBAUUM010000618.1:0-6557 GCA_049582705.1 Actinocatenispora sp. | reverse complement strand
GCACCCGTGTGGACCGGCATCCGGAACTGCACGGCGCCGGGCCCGATCGCGCCGCAGCCGTCGAGCCGGCTGGAACGGGTGACCGGGCCGCCCACACCGGCCGGCCCGCAGGACGAGGACTGCCTGTCGCTCACGGTGTGGACGCCAGGCCGGGACGGCGACCGGCTCCCGGTCCTGGTGTGGCTGCACGGCGGTGGGTTCACCTCCGGATCCGGCAGCGCCGAATGGTACGACGGGCGGCATCTCGCCGAGCGTGGTGACCTGGTCGTGGTCTCCGTCAACTACCGGCTCGGCGCCCTGGGATACCTGTACCTGGCGGAGCTCGCCGAGGACATGGGCGCCGGCAACCAGGGCCTGTTGGACATGATCTCCGCGCTGCACTGGGTGCGCGACACCATCGCCTCGTTCGGCGGCGATCCCGCTCGGGTGACCGTGGCCGGCCAGTCGGCGGGCGCGCTGTCCACCGTCGCCATGATGGCCAACGAGGCCAACTCCGGCCTGTTCCACCGGGCGATCCTGCAGAGCGGACCGTACTCGCCGGCCGCCGCGCCCGTTGCCGAGGCGACCGACGTGGCGCACCGGTTCCTGGCCGCGCTGGGACTCCGTTCCGGCGACGCGTGTCGGCTGCGTGAGGTGCCCGTCGCCCGGTTGCTCGCCGCCCAGCAGTCCGTGGCGCGGGATCTGGCCCGGCCGCTGTCCGCGGTGCCGCCGTTCCAGCTCGTCGCCGACGGGCACGTGGTCCCCGAGGACCCCGTCGGTCTGGTCGGCGCGGGTGCCGGTGTCGGGATCCCGGTACTGCTCGGCTGCAACGGCGACGAGGCGGGGGCGTTCCTCGCCGGCGACGAGCGACTGGCGCGGCTGACCCGCGAGGACGTCCTCGACGCCCTGCGCCCGCGGTTCGGCGACCAGGTGGAGGACGAGTACGCGAGGCTCGGGCCGGGCTCACCCGCGTCGGTCGGCGCGGCGCTGCTCGGCGAGTGCGACTTCGTCCGGCCGCAGCGCCGACTCGCCGCGGCCCGCGCGGCCACCGGCTCGCCGGTCTACGCGTACCGGTTCGACTGGCGTCCGCCGGAGAGTGTGTTCGGTGCCTGCCACTGCCTGGAACTGCCGTTCGTGTTCGGCAATCCGGAGGCCTGGCGCGACGCCCCGATGCTGCCGCACGGTGGCAGGATGCCCACCGCACTGGTCGACACCGTTCAGGGGGCGTGGATCTCGTTCGTACGGTCCGGAAGCCCGAACGGTGCCGGGCTTGCGCGGTGGCCGCGCCACGACGGCACCGCGGCGACGGTCATGCGCTGGACATGAGAAGGTCCTGCTGCCGAGACATCGCCCCCCAGAGATGCCCGGCCGCAGGACCGATGCGCTCAGGCTGGCCGCGGGCCTTTCGGGTCACCCGGTCCGTTCGGCTGGTGTTGGCGGCACCTTCGGCTCGTCCGCCGGCCCCGGTTCGCCGTCACTGCCCCGATCCCGGGCCGAGCGCGCGCGGGACCGGGTCAGTCCAGCGTGTCGTCCAGCCAGTCGTAGACCCGCTCGTGGAAGAGCCGTCGCGCGGTGGTCTCGCAGTGGCCGCCGGCGCCCTCGGCGGCCGTGAAACGGATCAGCGCCTTACGGTCGACGGTCAGCGCGGCGTACAGCTTCTCCGCGCGTGCCCCGAGCGGATCGTGTTCGGCCTGGGTCAGCAGGGTCGGGCAGCCGATGTGCCCGGCCACGTCCGAGACCCGGTACCGGCACGCGTCGACGAAGTAGTCGAACAGCGTTGCCTGGCCGTGCACCCAGAGCCCGCGTTGCAGCAGCGTCCACCGCAGCATCGGGTCGCCGTCCGGCCCGGCGAGCTGGGCCTCGAACTCGTCGAACGTGTGCGGGTCGACGCCGTCGGGGAACACGGCCTTCTGTTGCCCGGTCAGCGGCAGCCGGTCGATGAAGCCGTCGCGCAGGTCCCACTGCCCAGGGTCGGCGATCAGCGCCGCGAGCCGGTGCTCGAACGCGGCGGCCCGCGGCGCCAGGAAGCCACCCAGGCTCCAGCCGGCGAGTACCAGACGGTCCGGGTCCACGCCGGGCTGGTCGAGGGCCCAGTCGACGACGGGCCCGACCACGGTCTCCCAGTCCGGTCGGAGGTGGTGCCCGTCGCGGATGAGGTTGCGGCCCTGGCCGGGACCGTCGTACAGCAGGATGGCGTAGCCGCGGGCGAGTGCCGGTGGGACGTGGGCGGTGAGCATCTCGGTCAGGTCCGAGTCGTAGCCGTTGGTGTAGATGATCGTGCCCCGCGTCGGTATCCGGTCCGGCCTGGCGAACAGGCCCGGCAGCGAGCCGTTCTCGAACGGGATCTCCACCAGCTCCAGGTCCGGCGAGAGCGCGACCATGGCGGCGAGGGCGTCCGACTCGGCGTCGAAGGCGGCACGCAGGCGCGGGTCGACGGGCGTGCCGTACAGCGGCTGGTAGCTGGTGCGGTGGCAGAGGGCGGCGCGCAGGTACGCCTCCCGGGCGCTGACCTCGTGCCCGCCCGACTCGCTGGTCGCGGCCTGCTCCGTGAGGCGCGTCGCGGTGCTGCGCCATTCCCGGTGCCAGTCGGCCGAATCGCCGTCGTCACCGATGCGGGCCATGGTCGTCAGGCACTCGCCGAAGTCCGCCGCACCGTACGCGGCGGCGAAGAGCGTCCGGGTGCCGAACTGTTCCCACATCGGGTTGGCACTCAGCACGATTGCCTCCATGGCCGCACGATCGCACCCGTAAGACTACCGTCGGTCATGTTGGGGCGAGCGGCTTTCGCGCACAGGGCAGCGGGCACGCCCGGCGCCGCCGCAGGGCCCTACGCCGCGCGGCCGCGTCCGACCGCGAGCGCTCAGACCGCCTTGAGGACCGTGCGGAACGTGACCGACACGCGCCGCCCGCGCGGGACCCGGCCGAACGGGCCCGGGTCGCTCCGGCGCGCGGCGATGGCGTGCCGCCAGGTGAGCCGTGCCGGTCCGGCCATCACCAGCAGGCTGCCCGGCGCGAGCCGCACCGACAGCTTCGTACCGTCCTCCGGTTCGGTGAAGTCCATGAGACAGCCGGAACCGAGGGAGATCGCGGCGACGACCGGGCCGAAGCAGGGCACGCAGTCGACGTGGGCGCTGATGCCCTGCCCCGGCAGGTACTCGTTGACGATCACCTGGTCCGCTTCCCGGTCCAGCAGTCCCGCGTCGAGCAGCCGCGCCGCCTGGTTCCGGGCCCAGTCGGGCAGCGGTGGCGCCGGGTCGACCGGCGAGGCCGACGCGACGCTGCGGCGGCCGTAGTCGTACCGGTGGCCGTAGTGCTGCACCCGCCGCTTCAGCTGCGTGGACCACACGGCGGCGTCGATGTCCGCCAGCAGGGGCCCGCGGGCATCGGGCGTGAGCCAGTCGTCGAGGTACGACAGGCCGGGCACCGCGGCGGCGTCCGAGGACGATCCGTCGGCGATGTCGAAGGGGAGGTGACCGGATCCGCCTGACATGGCCGCACGGTAACAACCGCTGTCACGCCACCGTCCGAACACGACGCCGCCCGAGAGGCGGCGGGTGCCGGCCTGGCGGATCTCGCCTGCGGTGGCGGATGCCCAGGCGTCGGGGGAGAGAAGCCACAGGGCGCTGCCGTCGGGGTCGGGCCGGAGGCGGGTGTCGGGTAGGTGCAGGGCGACGCCGAGGCGTGCCCAGGTCGAGGTCGCTGATCGGATACCCGTGCTCGGAGCGCTCGGCGCCGTCGTGCAGCTGCGTGATGACCGCCTCGTCGCGGTAGGCGTACTCCAGCCACGCTTCCGGGTCGGTGTGCCGGTCGACCGGCTGGTGTACGTCGTACCAGACCCGGTTGAGCAGGAACTCGTGGCGCGGGTTCGCGTCGTACGCCTCGTGCCAGTCGGCGGGGAGCTGGTCGCCCAGGTGGGCGGCCAGCTCCTTCTGTGCGTCGAGGATCATGGGTTGGTCGTACCGCCGCAGTGCGTGCCGTCGTCGGGGCGTGTCGGCATGGGTGCGTCCTTTCTGGTGGGTGCCTGCCGGGGTTCCGGTCAGGTGGACGGGCCCGTTCGAGGCTCGGGTCCGTACAACTGGGGGGAGGCGGCCCGGGTCAGAGGTTGTGGTTGGGCCACATGGCCATCCACCGGGGGCCTTCCTCGTAGCGGTCGGCTTCCTCGTCGTTGCGATGGCTGTCGATGATCTCCCGCACGGTGGCGGGGTCCTCGCGGACGATCTCGGCGATCTCGGCGTCGCTGACCCCGCGCCGGTGCGCGAGGAAGACACAGAGGTCGAGTTCCGCCGTGACGCCCTCCAGAACCTGCTTCAGCTCCTCGTGCCGGTGCCGCAACCTGTCGCGCGGATCGATGTCGATGACGTTGGTCGTACTCATGGCGAGGACTACTCCTTATCTGTGGATATCTGTGGGGTTACTGGGTTCGCCTCGCCGAAGGTTGCTGATTAGGATTGGCGTCGCCGTCGGAGCCGGCTGGTCGCTGGCATCGACGGGCACATCGGCCGCTGCGTTCATGCCGCATGCTCTTGCGGCGCCCGGTGGACCAACTCGATGCACGCCTGGATGACCGCGCCGTCCGCAGCGGTGACCTCCACGACGAACTCCGACAGCCATTCGGCTCGCGCCACGGTGATGCGTCGACCGCGGATGAGCACCTGATCGCCCGGGACGATGAACGCCATCATCGGATCCGCCTCCGCGCGGCGAGGTCGAGCGCTTGGCCGTAGACAGGGTCGGTGCGGCGCGCGGTACCACGATTGCTGCGATGGCGTGTGTGCCGGAGACGGATCACTGCCACCACCTGGCCGGGGCCTCGCCCCGCGGGATGCGCGCGATGCGGCCGGTGCACGGTTTATGCAGCGCACACCACATCTGCCGTACATGTTTGACGTAGGACTTGTGGGAGCGGTGATGAGACTGCATGGGGTGCTCTCCAGTGGTTGATGGGGTCGGGGACGCGATGAGTCGGCAAGTTGACGTCACGTCCCCGAAATCCGCCGCCTTGGGACAGGCGGGCCGAGCCCTCTTTGGGGTCGATCAGTAGGTGACGACGAGTCGGGTGTGCGGCTTGTCGATGACGTGCTCGGTACCGATCCGCGTGGCCGGTGTCGCTGCCGGGTACGCGGTGATGGTCGGCTGCACGATCTGGTCGGATCCCCACGCGCGGATCTGCTGGCAGAGCCGCGCGGCCAGGTCGGCACCGCGCGGCCCGTGCCCCACGGCACCAAGCTCCCACCGGCGTGCCCCGTCCTCGGCCCTGCGCAGAGTCTGGAACGCCAGCGAGTCCCCGTCCACGATGGCCGGATACCGCGATGGCATCACCGAGTTCTGCAACCCGGCCACGAACGCTCCCTTCTCGGCCACCAGTCGGCAGGTACCGGGCTCGGTCGCGGTCAGCCGCAGCCAGATCCCGTCCAGCGACTCCCGTGGCCCGACCCACTGATCGGACCACGCAGCCTGCTTCGGTTGGTCGAACACGTCGGCCAACAGGCGCGGGTCGATGTCCTGGTCGGCGTCCCAGGTCATGGTCAGCATCCCGCCGGCGAGGGTCGCGGTCCGCTCACCGTCTTGACCGTCACCGACCATCGGGACGAACCCGCACAGCTCCACCGCGTCGGATTCGAGTCGGTCGCCGTGCCGGACCATTGCAACCGCGCGGGCCTGGCCGCGCCAGCGCAGCGGCAGCACTATCCGGCCTCCGGCCGCGAGCTGCTGCCACCACGCCGGCGGGATGTCCCATGGCCCCACAGTGACGATCAGCTTGTCGTACGGGGCGTGTTCGGGGTCCCCACGCTGCCCGTCCGCGGTAAGCACGTGGACCCGCTGATATCCGGCCGCATCCAGGGCCTGCCGTGTCCGGGCGGTGACCTCGGGGTCGACGTCGACCGTGGTCACCAGCCCGTGGGGGCCAGTCAGCTCGGCCAGCAGAGCCGCGTTGTAGCCGGTGCCGGCCCCGATCTCCAGGATCCGGTCGCCCGGCTGCACGTCGAGCTGGTCGAGCATCATCGCGACCACACCCGGAACCGACGCGCACGACAACGCGGCACCGTCAACGGACCGCTTGGTGATGACGGCTTCTTCCGCGTACGCCTGGTGCAGGTTGGCGTCCGGGACGAACAGGTGCCGCGGCACCGCCCGCATGACGTCCAGCACCCGCCCGGACAGCGCGTGCTGGCCGGCCACTGCTTGCCGGTTGGTGACGATCCGATCGACCATCTCGGCACGCAACTGCTCGGGTGTGCTGGCTTGGTCGGTGGTCATGGAGGTCATGGATCCCCTTTCCTTTCTCTCGCTATGCGTCCAGCAGCAGGCAGGCGTCCCACGCGCTGGTCGGTGGTCTGCCCGCGGCCATGGTGTGCCGGGCCAGTTCGATACCGGCACGACCGTCCAAGAGGCCGGGCTCGGTTACTTGTCGGTAGTCGAGGTGGCTGTTCATCCGCGCGGAGATCCGGTCCACGGCGAACAGTTCCGGTGCGCGGGAGTCGGCCGCGACCCGGGCCGCGGTCTGGAGCAGTCCGGCCCAGCCGTGACAGAGGGACGCGTCGGTGACCTGGCCGAGCTGGGCCGGGTCGGTCAGGCAG
>JBAUUM010000617.1:0-2521 GCA_049582705.1 Actinocatenispora sp. | reverse complement strand
GTACGGCGTGCGGTCCACCGGGTACTGGCCGGACTTCGCCGCGGCCTACGCCGCATCAGGCGCTGGGCCGAGGGAGACCTAGAGATCCAGCCAGCCGGCGCGGACCCGCCAGTGCCGGCCGGCACGCAGGTGCGTCACCACGGCCCGTTCCAGGGTGGTGCGCTGCGGCAGGTCGGCAAGGTCCGGGTCGGTACGGCGGAACACGAAGCCGACGATCGCCTCGTCGCTCTCCTGCGTGACGGGCAGCGGCCGGAAACGACGCTGGAACCGGACGATGTTGGAGTCGGCGGGCAGGTACTCGGCGAGCTGGTCGTCCAGCAGCCAGGACTGACAGGTGGCGGCGGAGGCGACGGTGCCGAGCCGGGCGAAGAAGCCGGGCGCGCGGCGCAGCGATTCGGCGCAGGCGTCCGGCGTCATCGGCCCGGTCTCCGGGATGTGCACGGTGAGCACGACGGTGCCGGCCGGCAGCCGGTCCGGATCGGCCCCGGTGTCCTGCGGGTCGACCCGCGCCGGATGGAACTGGAGGCGGCCGAGCGCGTACAGCGAACCGCGGAAGTGCTGGGTGAACCAGTCCTGCCGGTCCAGCCCGCCGACGCCGTGGAACCGCCGGTGCAGCGCGACCTTCTCCCCGACGTCGCGAAGCGTCGCCCAGGAGACCTCGTCGGACACGCCGTGTTCGGCGTGGTAGCGACGCACGTCGGGCAGCGTGGCCAGCAGGACCGCGAGGTAGAACCAGCGGCCCAGCGCGCCGAGTTCCCGGGGCAGGTGCGGCCACGGCTCGGGCCACGCGTACCCGCCGAGGTCGCTGACCAGCCGGTGCCGGCAGCGTTCCAGCAGCCACCACAGTTCCGGATGCCCGACGGGGTCGGGCAGGGCGTCGACGGCCTCGTCGGTGTCCCGTTCGGTGACCGCCATCCGGCGCAGCAGCCGCCGGGCGTCGTCCGCGGCGGGGAGGGTGGCCGGCGACGGGCGCAGCGCTGCCATCTCGGCGAGGAACGCGTCGAAGCGGTGGTCGAGTCCGAGACCGTTGCGTACCCGCTCGGCGTCCAGTTCCATGCGCGGCCTCCTCTGCCCGGTGTCCCACCCTGGGTACCGCATGCGCCCGCGTGATGCCAGTTCGTTTCGCGACGGCCGCCTGTCGGCCGCCCGCGCATCACCGTGCGCCACCGCGCACGGACGGAAGGTCCGGGGACGGAGGGAGCCGGACGCGCGGCCACCACCCCGCTGACCTGCCGGGCCAGTGCGCGCAATCCGCCGCTCGGGGGGTTCCGCAGGCCGACGTACGGCAATATCCTTCTGCCGCCGATGGCTGGAACAAAGTTTCCCACCATCCGCCCCCAGCATTCCCGAAAGGATCACCATGGCTTTCCGTCAGCCTGAGATCAACCAGCCCGAGATCGACCGGCGCACCCTGTTCAAGGCCACCCTCGGCGCCGCCACCGTCGCCGTCGTCGGCACGACCGTCGGTACCGCCGGGCCCGCCGCGGCGTCGTCCGCCACCGACTTCTCCTGGATCATCGACTGCGACAGCTGGGGTGCGCGTCCCCCGGCCGACCCGCTGTCGGTCAGCACCAACACCACCAACAAGATCATCGTGCACCACATGGCGTTCCCGAACGTCACGGACTACTCGCAGGAGCACGCGAAGCAGCTCGCCCGGGACTGCCAGGACCTGCACATCGACGGCAACGGCTGGTCCGACACCGGCCAGCACTTCACCGTCAGCCGCGGCGGGTTCGTGACGGAGGGCCGGCACGGCAGCCTGGAGCAGCTCGAGATCGGCGAACACCAGATGGTCGCCGCGCACTGCCCCGGCGAGAACGGCAACGCGATCGGCATCGAGAACGAGGGCACGTACGTCACCGAGACGCCGCCCGAGGCGCTGCTGGCCGCGCTGACCAAACTGTGCGTCACGGTCTGCCGGCAGTACGGGCTGCACGCGTACGACATCTTCGGCCACTGGGACTTCCGCGCCACGGACTGCCCCGGCATCGCCTTCTACCGCGAGTTCCCGATGCTGCGCCGGCGGGTGGCCGCTGGGCTCTGCGAGTCGCCGCGGCAGGCGCCGGCCCGCCGCTGGCCGGACATCTGGCGGTTCGTCGGCGGCCCGGTCGTCCAGGTCGCGCAGTACCTGCTCAACGCCCGCGGCTACGCGCTCACCGTCGACGGCGTCTTCGGTGACGACACCACCGCCGCCGTACAGGACTGGCAGGCCCGTAACGGCATCCCGGTCGACGTCGACGCCACCCTCACCACGGCGACCTGGGAGACGCTCGCGCCCCGGCTGGACAAGCACGCCTCGGGCGACGCGGTCAGTGCCGCGCAGTTCATCCTGGCCCACAAGGGTTACGACGTGCAGATCACCGGCGGGTACGACCACGCGACCATGAAGGCGGTGCAGGCGATCCAGCACCTGCACGGGCTCACCCCGCGCGGCTCGGTGGACACGAGCACCTGGTGCGCGATCGTCGGCGGCATCGTACGGGAATCGCTCAACCACCACTGAACGGCACTCGGCGCC
>JBAUUM010000616.1:0-3511 GCA_049582705.1 Actinocatenispora sp. | reverse complement strand
TGGCAACCGCATCCCGTTCGCCCGGGCGAACGGGCCCTACGCCACGGCCAGCAACTCCGACATGCTCACCGCCGCACTGGACGGCCTGGTCAGCAGGTTCGGCCTGGCGGGCCAACGGCTCGGCGAGGTGGCCGGCGGCGCGGTGCTCAAGCACAGCCGCGACTTCAACCTCACCCGCGAATGCGTACTGGGCAGCCGGCTCGACCCCACCACCCCCGCGTACGACCTGCAACGCGCCTGCGCCACCAGCCTGGAGGCGGCCGTGCAGGTCGCCAACAAGATCGAACTGGGCCAGCTCGACTCGGGCATCGCCTGCGGCGTGGACACCGCCAGCGACGTACCGATCGGGCTCAACGACCGGCTGCGCACGGTGCTGCTGGAGGCCAGGCGGGGACGCGGCCCGTGGCGGCGGGCCCGGGCGCTCGGCGGGCTGCGGCCCGGTCAGGTCGTGCCGGAGATCCCACGCAACGCCGAGCCGCGTACCGGGCTGTCCATGGGCGAGCACGCCGCGCGCACCGCGCAACGGTGGCGGATCGACCGCGCCGACCAGGACGAGCTGGCCGCCGCCAGCCACCGCAACCTGGCCGCCGCGTACGAGCGGGGCTTCTTCGACGACCTGGTCACCCCGTACCTGGGGCTGACCCGCGACCAGAACCTGCGGCCCGACTCCACCAGCGAGTCGCTCGCCCGGCTGGCGACGATCTTCGGCAGCGACACCATGACCGCCGGGAACTCCACCCCGCTGACCGACGGCGCCGCCGCCGTGCTGCTCGGCAGCGACGCCTGGGCGCGCGAACACCGCATCCCGGTACTCGCCTGGCTGACCGACGCGCAGTCCACCGCGGTCGACTTCGTACTCGGCGACGACGGCCTGCTCACCGCGCCCGTCTTCGCGGTACCGCGGCTGCTGGCCCGCAACGGTCTGACCCTGGCCGACTTCGACCTCGTCGAGATGCACGAGGCGTTCGCCTCCCAGGTACTCGCCACGCTCGCTGCCTGGCGGGACCCCGAGTTCTGCACCGGGCGGCTCGGCCTGGACGGACCGTTCGGCGAGATCGACCCCGAGCGGCTCAACGTCGCCGGCTCGTCGCTGGCCACCGGGCACCCGTTCGCGGCGACCGGTGCGAGGATCGTCGCCACCATGGCGAAACTGCTGCACGAGCGCGGCGCCCGGCGGGGCCTCGTCTCGGTGTGCGCCGCAGGCGGGCAGGGCGTCGTGGCGATCCTGGAGAACGCGACCAGGCCGGAGAACGCGACCCGCTCGGAGAGTGCCACCCGGCCGGCGAAACGGGCCCGGCGCGGCACGCGAGCGGAGCACGGTACGAGCTGACACCGGGGAGTGGACGTGCCCGAGCAGAGCACGCCGGCGCTGGTCGAGTCGCCGGAGCACGGTGGGCTGGCGGACAGCCTGTTCCGCAGCGCCGCCCAGCGCCCCGACACGCCGCTGTTCCACCGGCGCGGCACGGACGGCTGGCAGCCGGTCAGCGCCGCCGAGTTCGCCGGGCAGGTGCAGGCCGCCGCCCGAGGACTGATCGGTCTCGGACTGCGGCCCGGGCAGCGGATCGGGCTGATGTCCCGCAACCGGTACGAGTGGGCGGTGCTGGACTACGCGATCTGGAGCGCCGGGTGCGTGTCGGTGCCGCTGTACCCGACCGCGTCGGCCGACCAGGTGGAGTGGATCCTGCGCGACTCCGGCGCCGTCGGTTGTGTCACCGAGACCGCCGAGCACGCCGCCGTACTGGACCGGGTGGCCGACCAGCTGCCCGGCCTGCGGCACCGGTGGAGCATCGAGGACGGCGCGGTGCGGCGGCTCCTGGCGGCCGGCGACGGCGTCGAGGACGGCGAGGTCCGGACCCGGCGCGCCACTGTGACCCCCGACGACGTTGCCACCATCGTCTACACCTCCGGCACCACCGGGCGCCCGAAGGGATGCGTACTCAGCCACGCCAACTTCGCCGTCGGGGCCGACAACGCCACCGCGCTGCTCTACCCGGTGTTCCGCTCCGTGTCGGAGCATCCGGCCAGTACGGTGCTGTTCCTGCCGTTGGCCCACGTGTTCGGCCGGCTGGTGCAGGTCGCCTGCGTGCGGGCCGAGGTGTGCGTGGGCCACGCGCCGAGCGTCCGGCCGGAGGACCTGCGCGCGGATCTCACCGCGCTGCGGCCCACGTTCCTGCTGGGCGTGCCGTACGTGTTCGAGAAGATCCAGCGCACCGCGCGGCTCACCGCCGAGCGGATGGGGCGGCTGGCCTCGTTCGACCGCGCCGTCCGGGTCGCGAGCGGGTACGGCGAGGCGCTGGAACGCGTGGCGCACGGTGGACGCGGCCCCGGGCTCCGGCTGCGCGCCCTGCACGCGCTGTACGACCTGCTGGTGTACCGGAAGGTGCGGGCCGCGCTGGGCGGTCGGGTCCGGTACGCGATCTGCGGCGGCGCGATGCTCGGGCGGCGGCTGGCGCTGTTCTTCGCCGGCGCGGGCGTCATCGTGTACGAGGGGTACGGTCTGACCGAGACGACGGCCGCGACCACGGTCAACCCGCCGCTGCGCCCCCGGTTCGGCACGGTGGGCCTGCCGCTGCCGGGCGCCGCGGTACGGGTGGACGACGGCGGCGAGGTACTGGTGCGCGGGCCGCACGTGTTCCGCCGGTACTGGCAGCCCGACCGGGATTCCGCGCCGGGCACCGACGAGGAGGCCGGGGTCCTCGGCGACGGCTGGCTGCGTACCGGGGACCTCGGTGAGTTGGACGCCGACGGATACCTGACGATCACCGGACGCGCCCGGGACCTGATCGTCACCAGCGGCGGCAAGAACGTGGCACCCGAGCCGTTGGAGGACGCGGTGCGGGCCGACCCGCTGGTCGACCAGTGCCTGGTGATCGGGGACAACCGACGGTTCGTGGCCGCGCTGATCACCCTGGACGCCGAGGAACTGGCCCGGTGGCGCGATGAGCAGCCGAACCCGGACGCCGCGGCGCCGGTTGGCGGGACCGACGCCGGGGACGACCCCGGCGCCGACACCCCGGCCGTGCCGCGCGGAACCGGCGACGACCCCGACGCCGACCTGTACGACCGGGTACGGCAGGCCGTGGACCGCGCGAACGCCCAGGTGTCGCGGGCCGAGTCGATCCGCCGGTTCCGGGTACTGGACGGCGCCTTCACCGAGCAGAACGGCCTGCTGACACCGTCGCTGAAGATGCGCCGGCAGCGGATCGTCGAGACGTACGCCACCGAGATCGAACAGCTCTACGCGCAGCGACCGACCACCACGCCCCGCTGACAGGAGGGTCCACAGTGGACCTGCATGGGACCCGTACGGACCAGGTGTCCGAGACCCGCGTGACCGTGTGGCCGGCGAGTCAGCCGTGGGGCACCGGGCGCCGCTCGCTGCTGGGCCTGGGCTTCGTGGTCCTGGTGCTGGCGTTGGTCGGGGTGTCGGTTGCGGTGTATTTGAAGGTGTTCACGCCGACGGTGTGGGTGACGGTGCGGGCGGATCGTGCGGGGTTGCAGTTGGATCGTG
>JBAUUM010000615.1:0-2333 GCA_049582705.1 Actinocatenispora sp. | reverse complement strand
GGCATGCACGGCACGGCACGGCCGAGAGCCTCGGGCGTCAGCGCGCGGCGAGGTCGTGGAAGCCGATCCGGATCCGGTCGAAGCCGGGAGTATGCCGGGTCGGGTGCACCCGGTTGGTCAGCAGCACCACGTACCGGCCGGCGTCCGGATCGATCCACAGGCTGGTGCCGGTGAAGCCGGTATGGCCGTACGACCCGACGGAGAGCCGGTCGCCCACCGGTGAACCGTGTGGGTCGCGGCACTGCCAGCCCAGACCGCGACGCAGGTTCAGCCGGTCGGTGTGGCTACGGCCGGCCGCGGCGACGGTCGCGGCGGACAGCAGTCGCCCGCGCTCACCGTCGCCGCCGTTGAGCAGCGCCCCGCCCAGCCGCTCCAGGTCGGCGAGTCCGCCGAACAGTCCGGCGTGCCCGGCCACGCCGCCGAGTACCGCGCAGTTCTCGTCGTGCACGCTGCCCTGGACCAGGTGACCGCGCCACGGGCAGTCCTCGGTCGCCGCGCATCGCGCCCGGTCTGCGGCCGGTGGGCGGAATCCGGTGTCGGCCATGCCGGCCGGTCCGGTCACCAGCTCGGTGACCAGGTCGGCGAGGTCCGCGCCGGACGCCCGCTCGGCGATCAGTCCCAGGATCATGAACCCCGCCGAGCTGTACTCGACCCGCGTGCCGGGCGCGGTGCGCAGCGGCACCGTGCGCAGCGCGTCCAGCAGGGCCTCGCGGGTGCCGTGGTCGCGGTAGAGCGGCAGCTGCCCGGCGATGCCGGAGGTGTGGGTGAGCAGCTGCGACACGGTGATCCCGGCCCTGTCGCCGCCGCGGAACGCGGGCAGGTGACCGCCGATGGTGTCGTCGAGGCCCAGCTCGCCGCGTTCGGCCAGGGCGAGTACCGCGAGGCCGACCAGCGGCTTGGTCACCGACGCGAGGTCCCACCGGGTCCGCGCGGTGACCGGGGCGCCGTCCCGGGACAGGGCGCCGTCCCGGGACAGGGTGCCGCCCTTGGACAGGGTGCCGAGCCGGCCGCGCCGTACCGGGCCGTCGGCGTCGCCGATCGACCAGGCGGCGCCGGAGAAGAGGCCGGCGTCCCGGGCCGAGGCCAGCAGGTCGTGCTCGGCGCCGGACCCGCCGGCGGTCCTGTCGTCGGTGCACGCCGTCACCGGAGCCTCCAGTTCCGTCGCCGTGCCGGGCGACCCCACGATAGGCCGCAGCGGTTCAGACCGGCCGGGCGCCGGCCACGCCGGGCCGCGTCACCGTACGCGGGCCGGGCGAGGGGGAATACCGCCCGGTCCGGTCAGGACCGTCCGATGCGCTGTTGACACCGGGCGCGGGCTCTGATGGTGTCGCGGGAGGGAGACCATGCCGGCCCGCTGTCCGGACGACGGCCGTGATCAGGCCCGAGCGGTGACAGAGCCGCAGGTACGGGCGTGTAACGCCCAGCGCGCCACGGTCGAAGGACCGGTACAGCATTAGGAAAATTTTCCTGAACATTCCGAGGAGAGGGCACCATGGCAGCCGCAGCTCATCCGGTCGACGGCGGCAGCGCCGGTCCCGGGAAGCTGCCGAGACCGCGCAGCTTCCACGACGTCAAGGGCTGGTTCTACGACACCGACATCCTGCTGTTCGACTGGCTGCTGGACCGGCAGCTGCGCGTCGACCAGCGCGGCGACCTGCTGGAGATGGGCGCCTACCTCGGCAAGAGCGCGATCATGATGCGCTCGTACCTGCGGGACGACGAGACCTTCACGGTCTGCGACCTGTTCGGCTCCGACGCCCCGGACCGGAGCAACAGCCGGGAGACCCGGCGCTCCTACGCCACGCTCACCCGGCGCGCGTTCGAGGCCAACTACCTGTCCTTCCACGACGCCCTGCCGCGGGTCATCCAGGCGCCCACGTCCGTCATCCCGGACGAGGTCGGCGACGACACCTGCCGGTTCGTCCACGTCGACGCCTCCCACCTGTACGAGCACGTCTGGCCGGACGTCGGCAACGCCCGCAACGCGCTGCGCGAGGACGGCATCGTGGTGTTCGACGACTACCGGACCACGCACACCCCGGGCGTGTCCTGCGCGACGTGGCAGGCCGTACTGGAGGGTGGGCTCAAGCCGATCTGCGTCAGCAAGCAGAAGTTCTACGGCACCTGGGGCGACCCGGGGCCGGTACGCGAGGAACTGCACGCGGCGCTGAAGGCGCAGGGTGGCTGGTGGCTCCAGCGACACGAGGTGGCCGGGCACCGGCTGCTGCTGGCCGTGAACAGGACGGCCGGGCCGCCCGCGCTGCCGGTGTCGAGGCACGCGTCCGCGCGGGTGATCCGGGGCGCCGTGCCGTCGGCATCCGTCGGGGCCGCGC
>JBAUUM010000614.1:0-6442 GCA_049582705.1 Actinocatenispora sp. | reverse complement strand
GCCTGAGCCGGCGGGGCGGCGTTTTCGGGCGTCGGTCACCCGGCCGGCGCAGAAGTTCGTGGGTGATGCGCGTCATGTGCCCCGAATCCGTCGGATCGTGCGGGTCCGTCCGGGCAGGGTCCGGCCGTGCGTGACTGGGAATTCAATCGTTAGCCTTCCGTGATGACCTCCTTCGACCTGTCGGTTAGCTTCCTTGGCGGGGAACGCCGCTTCGCGACCCCAGGCCCGCTCGCCACCAGGCGGCGGTAGTAGGAGGAGGAAAGACATGCGACCACGGGTGGCAATTGCTGCCGCTGGCGCTGTCGCTATCGTCGCTGCGCTCGGCGCGTGCAGCAAGAACACCGGCGACGACGGCACCGCGCAGAGCGACATCAAGCACCAGGAGGGTGGGATCGGCACCGCCGCGGACTCCAAGGGTCCGGCGCCCGCAGTCAAGGGCGCGAAAAAGGGCGGCACGATCAACCTGATCCAGGAGAAGGACTTCGAGCACCTGGACCCGGCGCGGATCTACGTGAACAACGCGCAGGTCTTCGGGCGGCTGTTCCAGCGCCAGCTCACCACCTTCGTGGACGACGACCAGGGCAACTCGAAGCTCGTCGGCGACCTGGCGACGGACCCGGGCAAGGACGTCAACGGCGACTGCAAGGTCTGGCAGTACACACTGAAGGACGGCCTCAAGTACGAGGACGGCTCGCCGATCGTGGCGAAGGACATCGCCTACGGCGTCGCCCGCACGTTCTCGCCGGATCTCTCGGAGGGCCCGGACTACATCCAGCAGTGGCTGTCCGACGACCTGGCCTTCAACACCAAGTACAAGGGCCCGTACAACGGCGGCAGCGACATGCCCCCGGGCGTGACCGTCAAGGGTGACAAGCAGATCACCTTCACGTTCAAGCAGCCGCACTGCGACATGCCCTTCGCCTCCTCCTGGGGCACCACGACCCCGGTGCCGAAGGCTCAGGACAAGAAGGCCCAGTACGACAACCGGCCGTTCTCGTCCGGCCCGTACAAGTTCGACAGCTACCTGCGGGGCACGAAGGCGGTGCTGAGCCGCAACAAGTACTGGGACCCCAACACCGACCCGCTGCGGCACAACTACGCCGACAAGTTCGAGGTCGAGATCGGCCCGACCGGCGTCGACCAGACGAACCGGATGATCGCCGACAACGGCAAGGACCAGTACGGCATCATGCAGGCCAACGTCGACGGCACCCTGATCAAGAAGGTGCAGAGCGACGCCAGCCTGAAGCCGCGGGTGCTGTCCGGCTACACGCAGTTCACCTGGTACCTGGCGATCAACAACCTGCGGATCAAGGACCTGAACGTCCGCAAGGCGCTGAACTACGCCATGGACAAGAAGGCCTACATCCAGGCATTCGGTGGCAGCGCCAAGGGTGAGCCGGCGAGCACGATCGAGTCGCCGACCACGATCGGCTTCAAGCACTACGACGCCTACCCGCTGGACGTGGCCAAGGCGAAGAAGCTGCTGAACGGCAAGCACCCGAAGCTGGTGTACGCCTACGCGAACACCGAGACCGGTCAGAAGTACGCGACCGTGATCAAGAACAGCCTCGAGAAGGCCGGCTTCCAGATCGTCCTGAAGGCCATCGACGGTGCGAACTACTACACCGAGATCGGCAAGAAGGACAACTCGTACGACCTGTACGAGTCGGGTTGGGGTTCGGACTGGCCGAGCGCGCTGACGATCATCCCGCCGCTGTTCGACGGTGGCACGATCCAGCCGCAGGGCAACTACAACAGCTCCTACACCGACATCGACGACGTCAACAAGCGGATCGCCGAGGTCAGCAAGGAAGACGCGTCCAAGGCCGCCGAGGCCTGGATGGCGCTCGACAAGGAACTGATGACCAAGTACGCGCCGGTCGTCCCGCTGTACTACCAGAAGGAATACACGCTGGTCGGCAGCAAGGTCGGCGGCTGCGCCCTGGGCGTCAGCAGCGGCTGGCCCGAACTGACCAACGTCTACGCCAAGTAGGTCTGGTCGGTAGGTCCGTACAGCTCAGCAACACAGCACCACCGGTGGCCGGGTCCCGCGGGACCCGGCCACCGCCGTGTCCGCACACGGTCCCCTCCCGGCGCCCCCCTCTGCCTGGAAACGCAGCGCTCGCAGGCCGGCCCCCGCCTTGGCAGTCAGCCCTCTCCCGGCACGCCGCCCCTCCGTGGCGGTCAGCCCCCACTCGGCGCCGCCCCCGCCTTGGAAGGCATTTTCCCGTTTTCTACGTTTCGTGAGGGTTGGCGCATCGTACAAAACGGGAAAATGCAGAAAACGCCCGCTGGAGTTTATGCATTTGCCCGCTTTCTACGTTTCGCCCAGGTGGGCATTTCGTAGAAAACGGGAAAATGCCCACAGGTGAGGGGTGCCTCAGGGTCGATGCGGCGAGATGTGGCGAGCGCGCGGCAGGGCGCGGGGCGCGAGGCGGGGCACCTGCGGGGAGTGTGTCGGGAGCGCCGGCGGGGTCAGCGGCGGATGACGAGGCCCTCGATGCGGACGAACAGCGTGCGCTCGACCGGCTTGTCGGACCTGTGGTCCGTGCCGTGCAGGTAGATCCAACCCTGCTGACCGGAGGGGCGTACGGCGGTGACCTCGAGCCAGTAGTTGGTCTCGAAGTGCGGCCCGGCGGACGGGCCGACCAGTACGGTCTCGCCCACTCGTGGCACCACGCCGCAGATCGCGCTCATGGTCGGCCGCCCCCGCGCACGGAATCGCCGCTGCGATCGGCCACCGCGAGCCTCCTTCGCCGGGGCCGGGCCCGTGGTACGGACGAGCCCGGCCGGCCTGGTCACGGACTGGGTGAAGCGACTTATGGTCGTCTTCACCGGGCCCGTGGTACGGGGAACCGGCATCCCGGACGTTTCAGATGGCGAAGCCGGTCAGGGACAGTCTCCCCGTTCGCGGCGCAATACGCAACTCCCGATCTGTCGCCCAGAGTTGGCATACCCCGGCCATAGCGGTAGGTACCTGGGGTGCTGCACCATGTGCTGATGTCGCCCAGGACGAGTCCCACCGTCAAGCGTCGCCGGATCGCGATGGAGCTGCGGAGGCTGCG
This sequence comes from Actinocatenispora sp., assembly GCA_049582705.1. Taxonomy (GTDB): domain Bacteria; phylum Actinomycetota; class Actinomycetes; order Mycobacteriales; family Micromonosporaceae; genus Actinocatenispora. The sequence goes on along the minus strand of JBAUUM010000614.1, from coordinate 3,374 downwards.
CGCCGCGTCCGGCATGTCGGCGGAGGAGGCCGGCCGCGCAGTCGGCCTGAGCAAATCGGCGATCAGTCGCATCGAGAACGCCGAGTCCACCGGTCAGGTCGCCACCGTCGCGGCGCTGATGCGGCTGTACGGCGTCGCTGAGGTCGACATCGAGCCGATCGGCGAGATCGCCCGGCAGGCCCGCAAGCGTGGTTGGTGGCAGCGCTGGAACGACGTGCTGCCCGACTGGTTCGACACGTACGTCGGCCTGGAGTCGGAGGCCAGCCACATCAGCGAGTACGAGCCGCAGCTTGTGCCCGGCCTGCTACAGACCGCCGACTATGCACGCTGTGTGATCAAGGCCGAGCATCCCGACGCCGCGCCGGAGGAGATCGAGCGCCGGGTGGAACTGCGCCTGCAGCGCCAGCACTCGGACGATCCGCCGAAGCTGTGGATCGTGCTCGACGAGGCCGTGCTGCACCGTATCGTCGGTGGTCGGGACATCATGCGGAGCCAGCTCAAGCGGGTACTGGAGACCGCCACCAAGCCCGGCAACGACATCCAGGTGCTCTCCTTCGAGGCCGGCGAGCACGGCTCGATGGGGTCGGCGTTCTTCATTCTGCGGTTCCCCGACGCCCGTGACACTCCGTGCGTATACCTCGAGACGCGAGCGGGTAGCCTTTATCTGGAGGAACTCGACGAGATTCAGCAGTACACCACGTTGTTCGACCACTTGCGGGCAACGGCTGTCGGTGTACGCCGATCCGAAGAGATGATCTCCGCCGCTATCGACAGGCTCTGACAGAGCTCGACAAGAAAGGAGCGCGGGATGTCCTCGCCAGACCTCACCCGCGCCCTCTGGCGCAAGAGTACCCGGAGCAACGGCTCGGGTGCATGCGTCGAGGTGGCACGGAACCTTCCGGGAATTGTCGCTATCCGAGACAGCAAGGATCCGGAGGGTCCGGTGCTCGCGGTCGCACCGGCCGGATGGGCATCGTTCGCCGCCGCGGTCCGCGGCGGCACGCTGGGCACATGATCCGCTGAACCCATGATCCGCTGACACGTTCCACCGAGGCGAGGCCGGGCCCGTGATCCCTACGGTGCCCGCGGGGTGGCCCGCCGCGGGAGTTTCACGGCCGGGTGCGTCGTCGAGTCGACGATCCACCCGGCCGTCTTCATGTCCCGGGCCGCCGCACCGCCGCACCGCGGGGCCGGCACCGCACCGCCGCGCCGCCGCGTCGCACCGCTGGGCCGGTACCGCCGCGTCGGTACGGCGCCCTGTGCTGCCGCTGTCCGGCGCCGATTACTGTGGTCGGGAGTCGGAGCAACCCGGAGGAGCCATGCCCACACTGCCCGCCCGTCGCCTGTTGCTGGTCCACGCGCACCCGGACGACGAGGTGATCGGCACCGGGGCCACGATCGCCCGTTACGTCGCGGAGGGCGCGCACGTGACGCTGGTGACGTGCACGCTCGGCGAGGAGGGCGAGATCCACGTACCGGAACTCGCGCAGCTCGCCGCCGACCAGGCCGACCAGCTCGGCGGCTACCGCATCAGCGAGTGGCAGACCGCGGGTCGGGCGCTCGGCATCAGCGACGGCCGGTTCCTCGGCGGGGCCGGGCGATACCGCGACTCCGGGATGATGGACACCCCCGCCAACAAGCATCCGCGGGCGTTCTGGAACGCCGACCTGGACGAGGCGTCGGGGCTGCTGGCCGACATCGTCCGGGAGATCCGGCCGCAGGTCGTCATCACCTACGACCCGAACGGCTTCTACGGTCACCCGGACCACATCCAGGCCCACCGGGTCGCCACCCGGGGCGTCGAACTCGCCGCGGACGACGCCGGTGAGGTCGCCGGTTGGCAGGTGTCCAAGCTGTACTGGACGGCCATCCCGAAGAGTGTGCTGGCCGCCGGGCTGGAGCGGTTCGGCAACTCGTCGAACAACCCGTTCGAGGGCGTGACCAACGTCGACGACCTACCGTTCGGCTCGCCGGACGAGGAGGTCGCCGCGCGCGTCGACGGCAGCGCGTACACCGCCGCCAAGGCCGCGGCGGTGCATGCGTACCCGACGCAGATCCCCGTCACCAGCTGGCTCTACTCGCTGTCCGAGAACACCGGCGCCGCCGAGATGGGCTACGAGCACTTCACCCTGGCGCTCGGTCAGCGTGGCCCCGGTGCGGGGCCGTACCAGTGGGAGGACGACCTCTTCGCCGGGATCGAGACCGGCCCGTCGGCCGGGGAGCCCGACCCGCAGCCGACTGCGTCCCGGGTGTGACCAGCGCGGACGGGGGACGGGGTGCCGGTACGGGCCCCGCGACGCCGGCGGTCGAACCGTCGTCCCTGGTGCGGGTGCTCGACCTGACCGTACGGATCGTCGGCATGGTCGTGGTGGTCTGGGGCAGTGTGCTGGCGGCGCTCCTGGAGTCGTTCCTGGTGCCGCTGCGGGTGGCGGGCTTCCGGCTGCCGCTGTCCCTGCTGCTGGCCGTGGTCGGGAACATCCTGTTCATGTACATGGCGAAGTGGGCCACCGGTAGGCGGTTCCTGGCCCTGGTGCCGGGTCTGCTGTGGTTCGTGGTCACCATCGTGATGAGCGGCCAGACGACCGAGGGCGACACCGTACTGATCGGCGGCGACTGGATGCCGCTCGCCCTGCTGTTGCTCGGCGCCGGCTCCGTGGCCGTGGGCGCGTTCCTGACCGTGGCGCCGCACCGCCGCTGACCGGGCACCGTTCGCGGGATGTGGCGGTCGACCCGCCGGAACGGTCTTGTCGCCCGACCGCCTGGTTGGGCATGCTGACCTGTGTCACGACGGTCCCGACTCAGGCTGTGCCGGACCGTTCGTCAACAAGGGAGAAGATCCGTGCTCGGTCACCGCTGGACGCCCCCCATGCTCGTCGCCCTGGCGTTGTTCGTGATCAACGTGCTGGGCCGTGTCGTCGTCCTGCTCACGGGGATGGACGGCGAGGACGACATGGTGATGGCCAGCCTCTACTCGATGCTCGCCATGTCGCTGGTCGCCGGTTATGCCGGATTCCGGTGGACCCGTCGGTACGAGATGTCCCGGGTGGTCGGTGAGGTCGGGTTCGCGATCGTGCTCGGCTCGCTGCTCGCCGCCCTGGTCGGTCCGCTGACCGTGGGCCTCGACCCGTTCACCGGGGGAGCCGGGATCATCCTGCGCCAGCTCGGCATCTGCTTCGCGATCTGCGCGCTCGGCGCCGCCGTCGGGCTGATGCTCGTCCTGGCGCTCGGCCAGGACCGCAAGTCGCGCGCATGGCGCTACCAGGTGCAGCGGGCCAGCGCCCGGCCGCGCCGGGTCGCCAAGAAGTAGTCCCGCCCGGCTGCGCCCGAGCGGATGGTCGCGCGCCCGAGCGGACGGTTGCCCCCGAGCGGACGGT
>JBAUUM010000613.1:0-17541 GCA_049582705.1 Actinocatenispora sp. | reverse complement strand
GCCCGGCGGACGCGGACGGGGAGGAGCAGGGGATGACGCGCTACGGGTACACGCTGTTGTGTGAACAGGCCGGGCCCCGTGATCTGGTCCGGTACGCGGCCGGCGCCGAGCACGCCGGGTTCGACTTCGCCGTGATGAGCGACCACTACTTCCCCTGGCTGGACTCGCAGGGCCACTCGCCGTACGCCTGGGCCACGCTCGGCGCCGTCACGCAGGTCACCGAGCGGCTGGAGCTGATGACGTACGTGACCTGCCCGACGATGCGGTACCACCCCACGGTGGTGGCGCAGAAGGCGGCGACCGTGCAGCTCCTGTCGGGAGGGCGGTTCACGCTCGGCCTGGGTTCGGGGGAGAGCCTCAACGAGCACGTGGTCGGTGCCGGCTGGCCGCCGGCGAACGTACGGCACGACATGCTCAGCGAGGCCATCGAGATCATCGCCGCACTGTTCGACGGTGGCTACGTGCAGCACGTGGGGAACCACTTCAGGGTGGACTCCGCGCGGTTGTGGGACCTGCCCGACACCCGGGTCCCGATCGCCACCGCCGTCTCCGGCGAGCAGTCGGTGCAGCGGTTCGCGCCGCTCTCCGACGCGATGATCGCCGTGGAGCCGAACGCGGACCTGTGCCGGAGCTGGGACAGTGCAACGGGCGGCGAGCGGCGCAAGATCGGGCAGCTGCCGGTCTGCTGGGACCCGGACACCGCCGCCGCCACAGCCCGGGCACACGACCAGTTCCGCTGGTTCAGCGGCGGCTGGAAGGTCAACGCCGAGCTGCCCGGGACTGCGGCGTTCGCCGCCGCCACAGCCTTCGTCCGGCCCGAGGACGTGGCGGACAACATTCCGTGCGGTCCCGAACCCGGACCCATCGTCGAGGCGATCGACGCTTTCCGTACGGCGGGGTTCACGGACATCGCCCTCTGCCAGATCGGCGGGGACCACCAGGACGGGTTCCTGGACTTCGCGGAGCGAACGCTGCTGCCGGCGCTGCGGAACACCTGACGCAGACGTGTACCCGCACCGACCTCACGGGCGCGCGGTACCGCGACGCGACCGCGGGCTGAGGCTCAGCGTGCGGACCGCAGCGCCTCGGCGACCACACCGAGATCGTGGACCAGATCCCGGTACGCCCGGTCCCGGGAGTCGTCCGGGGCGCGCAGCACGGCGGACGGGTGGGCGGTGATGACCGCCTTGCCCGGTGCGGAAAGCCGGTCGTCCTCCGGGAAAGGCAGCAGGGCACCCCGGTCCGCGGTGACGTGGTACCGGGTGCCCAGCATCGCGCGCACCGCGGTGGCGCCGAGCGCGACGACGATGCCGGGCCGGATCGCGGCCAGTTCGGCGGTGAGCCACGGGTGGCAGGCCCGGATGTGCGCGACGCCCGGCTTCTTGTGCAGTCGGGGCTTCCCCTCCCGGCGGGTAAAGCGGAAGTGCTTGACCGCGTTCGTCACGTAGCAGGCGCCGCGGTCCACGCCCGCGTCGTCGAGAGCCCGGTCGAGCAGTGTGCCCGCCGGCCCGACGAAGGGCTCGCCGCGACGGTCCTCGACGTCGCCGGGCTGTTCGCCGACCAGTACCACCCGGGCATTGCCCGGCCCGTCGCCGAAGACGGTCTGGGTGGCGTCGCGGTACAGCTCGCAGCCGTGACAGTCGCGTGCCGCGGCGGCCAGGCCGTCCAGGTCCGCGTCGTCCGGTACGTACCCGCTGGCATCGGTGCCCTGCATGGCCCTGTGCCTACCCCGACGGCGGTGGCTCAACCGGATTGCGGAGCTGGCCCGGCGTCCGGCCCCCGTCGGCCGTGCCGCTCCGCCGTGTCCCGAGGGGAATCGGACGTCCGGGAACGGGACACCACACGGAAGGTCCTACCCGACACGACGCCCGGGCCGGTGGATTAATTCGCGGGCGATCGGGTACGAGGCCCGTTACATCGATGATCGTAGATGCACATATCACCCACATCGGGGTTTGATCAGGAGATTCAGATGACAGATCGGGATTCGGACGGACCCGCCGACGATGGCGGTGGGGAGCACAGGAAGCGCTCGAACGGTCGCTCCTCGAAGGTCTCGGCGCTGACCGTCTCCAGGCGGGCCATGAGCCAGCTGGCCGAACTCGTGGGACGCCAACCCGACTCGGTCTCCATGCTCACCACGGACGAGGACGGCTGGCGTCTGCGGGTGGAGGTCGTGGAACTGGACCGGGTCCCGCAGACCACCAGTGTGCTGGCCACCTACGAGGTCCAGACGGACCGGTCCGGCGACGTGCTGTCCTACCGACGGATCAACCGGTACACCCGAAACCAGGCAGGTGAGCTGTGACTTCCCCGGACTACGGCGGTCTCCGCCCGGTGTCGTCGTCCGGTGGCCAGGACTCGCTGGCGGACATCCTGGAACGGGTGCTGGACAAGGGCATCGTGATCGCCGGCGACATCATGGTCAACGTTCTCGACATCGAGCTGTTGACGCTCAAGGTGCGACTCGTCGTCGCCTCCGTGGACACCGCCAAGGACATGGGCATCGACTGGTGGACCAATGACCCGTTCCTGACCGGTGGTAAGCAGTCCACAAAGGAGGTAAGCCGGCTGGAGGACCGCGTCGCCGAACTCGAACAGCGCCTGGCGGCCAAGCAGGTCACCGGGGACGACGGAGCCGCCGGCGAGAAGCCGGGCAGCCGCGGGCGGGACCGCGCCGGAGACTCGGCATGACCGCTGAGTACGGCGACCTCACCGAGGACGCGGCCGACCTGATCGTCGCCGCGCGCCGGATGGCGCGCGAACGGGTGCTGGCCGAACTCGCCGACGAGTTCGCGGACCGGTACCGGTCCGCCGTCGCCCGACAGCTGGCGCGTTCCGCTGACGACACCGGCACCGGCGACACGCCGGAGGAGATCACCGGTACGCCGGAAGCCCCCGGCACCACGCCGGTGGACACGGACCCGGCCGACGGGCATCCGACCCGCGACGCTGTCCGGACCGCGGACGACCGCGGCGTGCCCGCGGAGGAGACGGACGAACGCGCCTGGTACGTCTACGCCATCCTCCGGTCCCGCGACGCCGAGCTGGTGCCGACCGGGCACGGCATCGACGGCGTCCCGAACCAGACAGTCCGGGCTGGCGACGTCGCCGCGGTGACCGGACACGTCGAGCTGGCCGGATTCCGTACCGTGCGGGCGAACTCGCCGGACGTGAGCGAGGACAGCTGGCTCGCGACCGCCGTACGGGCACACGACCGCACGGTGTCGGAGACGTTCACCCACGCTCCGGTCCTGCCGCTGCGTTTCGGCTGCCTGTACCCGAGCCGGGCGGCGCTCGTCGCCGCACTCGAGGGCGCGCACGCCGAACTGCTCGCCGAACTGTCCCGTCTGGACGGTGCCGCGGAGTGGACCGTACAGACGCAGCTTGCGGAGCCCGAGCCGGCATCCGTCGAGGAGGCGCCCCGGGCCACCGAGGAGGCGACCGACGGGACCAGCTGGCTGGAGGCTCGGCGGGACGCGGCGCGGACCCGCAACGACCGGTTGCACCGCGGCTCGCGCTGGGCCAAGGAGGTCGTCGACGAGGTCTCCGCGCACGCCCGGGAAACCGTACTCACCGCCGGCGACAAGGCGGGACGGGCATCCTCGGCGACCTGCCTCGTGGACCGCTCCGCGGAGAGAGCGTTCCAGGCGGCTGTCGACACCGCCCAGGGACGGCACGCGCCGACGGTCCGGATCATCCTGCGGGGACCGCACCCGCCGTACCACTTCGTCCGCCTGCCAGAGGTGGCGAGCGGACATGTCTGACCGTCGCATCGCCCTCGACGACGGATCCCTGGTGGATCTGCTGGACCGGCTGCTGGAGACCGGTGTGGTGCTGGACGGCAGCGTGCTGATCACGTTGGCCGGGGTCGACCTGGTCCGGCTGGATCTGCGCGCCCTGCTGGCGTCCGTGGAGACGCTGAAGCCCGACACCGGCGCCGACGCACGGCTGGAGATCGACCCCGAACCCACGGCAGCGCGAGACGTCGCACGACAACCCGCCGGAGGCGGCACGACCGTTGGCGACGAGGGCGGGTCGGAACAGGGCGGCCCGATCGCGCACGGCGACGCGACCGCCGCGCCCGCGTCGGCCGACAGGAACCCCGCGACCGGGCCCGGGTCTGCCGTGAGCCGCCTCGCTGATCGGGACACCGGTCAGCCCGGCCTCGCTGGTCTGGTCGTCGCCCTGGTCGACATCGTCCGGCAGTTGCTGGAGCGACAGGCGATCCGGCGGATGGAAGCCGGCAGTCTCGACGCCGTGCAGATCGAGCGGCTCGGCCGTGCGCTGAGGGGACTGCAGGAACAGACCACGGAGCTGGTGGCGGCCTTGGGCCTGCGTACCGGTTCTGCCGAGGGCGCGCTGGCCGGCATGGCCACGCCCGCACGCCCATCCGAATAGGAGGAGTTCTCCATGACAGTCACGACGCACGGCTCAGGTGGCGACCGCGCACCGAATCCCAGCGGCCTGTACGACGTCCTGGAACTGATCCTGGACAAGGGTCTGGTCATCGACGCGTACGTGCGGGTGTCGTTGGTGGGGATCGAACTGCTGACCATCGACGCGCGGATCGTGATCGCCAGCGTGGACACGTACCTGCGCTTCGCCGAGGCGGTGAACCGGCTCGACCTGACCGCCAACAAGGACAGCCAGACCCTGCCCGAGATGATCGGAGACCTGCAGGAGACCGGCGCCAAGGGCAAGACACGCGGTGCGCTGAGCGGCGCGGCGGAGACCTTCAGCGACGCGTTCAAGTCGGGCAGCGACGACGACGATGAGGACGAGGAGAAGTCGAAGTCACGGCCACGGAAGAAGGCCGCCGCCCGTCGCAGCCGGAGCCGGTCCGGGGACGACGGCTGATGAGCCCGCAGCAGTACGTGTACGGGGTGGTCCGCTCCGACCATCCGGCCCGGCTGGGCGGCGTCACCGGTGTCGGTGAGCCGGCCCTGCCCGTGCGGCTGGTCGCGGAGGAGCAGGTCGCGGCGGTGGTGAGCCTGGCCCCGCCCGGCCTGCGGGCCAAGCGCCGGGACCTGCTGGGTCACCAGCGGGTCGTGGCGGCGCTGCACGAGCAGGGGCCGGTACTGCCGATGCGGTTCGGCATCGTGGCCGACAGCGAGGAGTCGCTGCGAGCCGAACTGCGCGAGGCGAGCGCCCGGCACCTCGCCGCGCTGGACGCGGTGGTGGGCCGGGTGGAGTTCAACGCGAAGCTGGAGCCAGACGAGGACGCCCTGGTGCGCGAGATCGCCGACGTCGATCCCGCGGTGCGGCGGCTGCGTCGCCCCAATCCCAGCTACTCGGACCAGGTGCGGCTCGGGGAGGCCGTCGCGGCCGCCGTCGAACGGCGCGAGCTGACCGACCGCGACCAGGTGCTCGCGGCGCTCAGCCCGCTCGCGGTGGCGACGGCGGACGGGCCGCCGGTGAAGGGCTTCCCGCTCAACACCAGCTTCCTGGTCGAGGCCGAACAGGCCGACGGCTTCCGCTCCGGCGTCGAGCGGGTGAACCGGGACCTGTGGCCCGGCGCGGTCCTGCGCTGCACCGGTCCACTTCCCCCGTACAGCTTCGCGACCGCGGGAGCGGGGTGACCGGGAGTGGGCCTGTTCAGTGGGCTGCTCGGCCTTCCGCTGGCGCCGGTACGGGGTGTGGCGTGGGTCGCGGAGCAGGTCCGCGACGCCGCTGAACGCGAGTTCGACGAGCCGTCCCGGGTCCGCGCCGAGCTGCGTGACCTGGTCGAACGGTTCGAACAGGGGGAACTGACCGAAGAGGAATTCGACGTCGCCGAGGACGCGCTGCTCGACCGGCTGGACCGGGCGCAGCACCGCACCGGACGGCAGTGAGTCAGGTCCTGTGACTGTCCACGGCGGGGGATCGTACGGAAAGGACTACTGATCATGAACACCTCGACGAAGATCGCGATCGCGGTCGTCGGTGGCTACGTGCTGGGGAGGCGCCGCAAGGCGCGGCTGGCCCTCGTGCTCGGCTCATGGCTGGTCGGCAGCCGGTTGAACATCGACGTGAAGAAGCTCGGCCGGGAAGCCGTGCAGCAACTGGCCTCGCACGCCGAGATCGTCAAGCTGGGCGGCAGCGTCCGTGACGAACTGCTCCAGGCCGCGAAGGGTGCGGCGATGACCGCGGTGACCGGCCGGATGGAGGGACTGTCGAACCGGCTGCACGAGAAGACCAACGCCCTGTCCGTCCCGGGCCAGGTCCTGAGCTCCCGGGACGAGGACGAGGACGAGGAGGGCAGTGACTCGCCGCGCGACGCCGACGCGCCGCGTGCTGCCGACGAGCCGCGCGACAGCGACACGACGCGCGACGCTGACGAGTCGCCCGAGGACGGAGAAGAGGCCCCGGCGAAGCCACGGAAGCGTCGTGCCCCGCAGGCCGCGAAGAAGGCCGCGGACGCCGCACCGAAGAAGGCCAAGCCCGCGAAGCGCGCGGCCCGGCGCCGTCCCTCCTCCGACGACGAGCCGGCCCGCACGCCGCGGAAGCGGTCGACGACCTCGGACCGTCCCGCCCGTCCCTCGCGGTCGCGGACGTCGAGCCGGGGCAGCAAGACGGACCGGTCCTAGCTAACAACGCGTAGAGGAGGACGAGATGGCGAACAAGACAACCGGCCTCACCGACGTGATCGGCCGGGTCCGGGACACCGCGGCGAAGAATCCGGCAACCGAGCGACTGCTCCACGAGTTGGAGGGCTACCTGGGGGCACAGGCGAAACGTGCGGTCGGGGCGGTGGGCAGCAAGGTCGGTGACACGACGAAGAAGCTCGGCGACGTCGCCGACGGCAAGGCCCCCCTGGGCGGGATGCTCGGCGGCGTGGCCAAGGAGATGTCCCAGGGTGCCGGCCCCGGCAAGGCGGTGCTGAAGGCCGGGGTGAAGAACATCGGCAGCAAGATCAAGTCGGCCTTCAAGGGCAGCGGCTCCCGCGGCGGCAAGAAGTCGATGAACATCATCGAGGACGTCAACGTCGGCGTGCCCGTCCGGACCGCGTACAACCAGTGGAGCATGATCAAGGACGTCTCCAAGTGGTCGAAGGGCACCCAGAGCGTCAACCAGAACGACGAGCTCAAGTCGAGCTGGCGGGCCAAGATCGCGTTCTCCACGCGGAACTGGAACTCGACCATCACCGAGATGGTGCCGGACCAGCGCATCGCCTGGACCTCCGAGGGCGCGAAGGGCGTCGTCAACGGCGCGGTCACGTTCCATCCGATGGGGGACAACCTCACCAAGGTCCTGCTCGTACTGGAGTACTTCCCCGGTGGTCTCTTCGAGAAGACCGCGAACCTGTGGCGGGCGCAGGGACGGCGGGCCCGGCTGGACCTGAAGCTGTTCCGTCGGTACGTGATGACCAATCCCGACGCCGGCCAGGAGGGTTGGCGGGGCGAGATCCGGGACGGCGAGGTCGTGAAGAGCCACGAGGACGCCGTAGCCGAGGAGGAGGAGCGCGAGCAGCGCGACGACGAGGCCCGCGACGACGAGGACCCGCGCGACGACGAGGCGCCCGAGGACGAGTACGACGAGGAAGAGCCCGAGGAGCAGCCCGAGGACGAGTACGACGATGAGGCGCCCGAGGACGAGTACGACGACGAGGAACCCGAGGACGAGTACGAAGAGGAAGAGCCGGACGAGGAACCCGAGGACGAGTACGACGAGGAAGAGCCCGAGGAGGAGCCGGCCGAGGAACCGGAGGAGGAGCCGCGGCCTGCTCGACGGTCCCGTGGCCGCCGAGCCCGGAGCAACGCGTGAGCCGTCGCGTCGGCCCGGCGATGCCGGTGACGACCACCAGCCAGTTCTACGGCAGGTTCGGCCGGCTACGTAGCCGGGCCCTTGGTAACGAGGTCACCGGAGTCCCGGAGATCGTGCTCGTGCAGGGCATGGGCGTCGCCGACTACCTGCTGCCGGCGCTGGCCACGCTGGGCGACTTCACCCGCGCCCACCTGCTCGACCTGCCCGGGCTCTCCGGCAGCGCGGATCCGCCGGAGGACCTGGATCTGGGCGGATACGCCGACGCCGTGGCGGAGTGGCTTGCGGACCGGCCGGGCGCGAAACCGGTCGTGCTCGCCGGCCACTCCGCGGGCACCCAGATCGCGGCGCGTGCCGCGGTCGGGCATCCACAGGTCGTCGGGCTGGTACTGGCCAGCCCGACGACCGACCCGGCCACCCGGGGACTGACCGGGATGGCGGCACGGTGGCGTCGGGACGGTCAGCACGAACCACCCGGGCTGACCCCGTCGCATCTGCCCGAATGGCGTCGGGCCGGACCCCTCCGACTGCTCCGGCTCGCCCGGCTGTGCCTGGACGACCGCATCGAGCGCTCGCTGCGCCGGTTGACCGTGCCGCACCTGGTCGTGTACTGCAGGGACGACCGAATCAGCAGCGCGGCCTGGTCCCGGAGTCTCGCCGACATCGGCGACGGCCGGTTCGTAACCGTGGGCGGCGCGCACACCTTCGTCTGGGCGGACCCGGGTGCGTGGCGCGCCCCGATCCGCCAGCTCACGGACGACGTGTCCCGTGCCGGGAGGAACCTCACGGTGCCGGAGAGTGTGCACCGCGCCGGAGCGGGGTAGGGGGCCGGTATGCACAAGAGTCGGATAGGCGGGATGTTCATCGACCATCCGCCGGCCGCGTTCGAGGCCAGTCTGCGGTTCTGGTTGGCGGCAACGGGTCGCGAGCCTGGCCCGGACAAGGGCCAGAACGATCCGTATCACTCCCTGGGGGTGTTCGGCGGTGACGTCGTCGTCATGTTGCAGCGGGTCGGGGAGGGCACCACGCCGCGGGTCCACCTGGACATCGACACCGACGACGTCGAGGCCGAGGTGCGGCGGCTGGAGGCGTTGGGTGCGAGGCGGTTGGAGAGCCAGGACGACGGCCGGTTCTGGCAGATGGTCGACCCCGGGGGGCTCGTGTTCTGCGTGATCCCGCCGCACACCGACGACTTCGACGAGCAGGCGACCGTCTGGCCCTGACCGGGCACGCGCCGGTGTGGCGGATGCCGTCGGAACGACGTGACCCGCGGATGACCCACGCCGCGCTGGGTAGGCGATGAGTGTGCCGTGGTCGACAGAGGAGGGGCAGATGGCTCAGAAGGTTTCCGACTTCCTGTTGGAGCGGCTCCGCGCCTGGGGCGTGGAGCAGGTGTTCGGCTACGCCGGGGACGGGATCAACGGTCTGCTGGCCGCGTGGGAGCGCGCGGACAACAACCCGCGGTTCGTCCAGTCGCGGCACGAGGAACTGTCCGCGTTCGAGGCGTGCGGGTACGCGAAGTTCTCCGGCCAGGTGGGGGTGTGCGCCGCCACGTCGGGTCCGGGCGCCATCCATCTGCTCAACGGCCTGTACGACGCGAAGCTGGACCACGTGCCCGTGGTGGCGATCGTGGGGCAGACCAACCGCAGCGCGATGGGCGGGTCGTACCAGCAGGAGGTCGACCTGCTGTCCCTGTACAAGGACGTGGCCAGCGAGTACGTGCAGATGGTCACGGTGCCCGAGCAGCTGCCCAACGTGCTGGACCGCGCGATGCGGGTGGCGATGGCGCGCCGTACCGTCACCGCGCTGATCATCCCGGCCGACGTGCAGGAACTGGAGTACTCGGCGCCGTCGCACGCGTTCAAGATGGTGCCGTCCAGCATCGGCCTGTCGGACAGCGCGCCGGTCCCGGCGGAGGGCGACCTGAGCCGCGCGGCGGCGGTACTCAACGCCGGCTCGAAGGTGGGGATCCTGGTCGGGCAGGGCGCCGCCGGCGCGGTCGCCGAGGTGCGTCAGGTGGCCGACCTGCTGGGCGCGGGAGTGGCGAAGGCGCTGATCGGCAAGGACGTACTGCCCGACGACCTGCCGTACGTGACCGGTGCGATCGGCCTGCTCGGCACCCGACCGAGCTATGAGCTGATGATGGGCTGCGACACGCTGCTGACCATCGGATCCAGCTTCCCGTACACGCAGTTCATGCCCGAGTTCGACCAGGCGAGGGGCGTGCAGATCGACCGGGACCCGACCATGATCGGGATGCGCTACCCGTACGAGGTGAATCTCGTCGGCGACTCGGCCGCGACGCTGCGGGCACTGATCCCGTTGCTGCGGCGCAAGGAGGACCGTTCCTGGCGGGAGAAGGTCGAGTCGAACGTGACCCGCTGGTGGGAGGTGATGGACCGCCGTGCCGCGGTGAGCGCCGATCCGATCAACCCGGAGTACGTGTTCCACGCCCTCTCGCCGCTGCTGCCGGACGACGCGATGATCACGTCCGACTCTGGCTCCGCGGCGAACTGGTACGCCCGGCACATCAAGATGCGGGGACGGATGCGCGGCTCGTTGTCGGGCAACCTGGCCACCATGTGTCCCGGCCTGCCGTACGCGGTCGGCGCGAAGTTCGCGCACCCGGACCGGCCGGCGATCGCGCTGGTAGGTGACGGCGCGATGCAGATGAACGGTATCAACGAGCTCATCACCGCCGCGCTGTACTACCGCGACTGGGAGGATCCCCGGCTGATCGTGGGGGTGCTCAACAACGGCGACCTCAACCAGGTCACCTGGGAGATGCGGGCCATGTCGGGCTCGCCGCAGTTCGAGCCGTCGCAGCGGTTGCCCGCGTTCCCGTACGCGGCGTTCGCGGAGCTGGCCGGTCTGACGGGCATCGAGGTCTCCAAGCCCGACCAGGTCGTCGGCGCCTGGCAGAAGGCACTGGAGTCGGACCGGCCGTGCGTGGTCGAGTTCGTCACCGACCCCACCGTGCCGCCGATCCCGCCGGCCGCGAGCTGGGACCAGATGGAGAAGGCCGCCGCGTCCATCGTGAAGGGCGACCCAGAACGCTGGAGCGTGCTCAAGGAGGGCGTGAAGTCGAAGGTGCAGGAGATGCTGCCGGGCGACTCGACCGGCCACAAGCACCGGTGATCAGTCGGGGCGGCCGGCGTGGTGTCGTGCGGTCGCCTCCAGGCCGGCGATCAGCATGCCCAGCGCCTCCTCGAAGTCGCGCTCCGAGTCGTCGGTCACCAGGGCGGGCATCAGCCGGCTGACATGCGGCAGCCGGGCCGGGTCGACCTGGCGCTGGTAGACGTCGAGGTTCTCGATCGGTGTACGGCGCCGCGGCTCGCGGGCGAAGCCGGCCGTGGACGTGACGAGCGCGCCGAACACGAGGCTGTTGACGGCGTGGACCGCCCGCCGTACCCAGGCGTCGTCGAGGCCGGCCTCGTAGAAGGCGCCGGCCAGGGTGTCGAGGCTGCGGAAGCCGACGGTCGGGTCGGCCTGGTTGCTGACCAGCGCCAGCGGCACCACGGGGTGGCGCCGGAGCGCCCGGTACATGCCGAGGGCTGCGGCGCGGACCCGCTCGGGCCAGGGCAGGTCCGGATCGACCGTGTGGACGCTGGCGAAGGCGCGGGCGGCGAGGCTGTCGAGGATGTCGTTCTTGTTGTCCACGTGGTTGTAGAGGGCCATCGCCTCCACGCCGAGGCTCCTGGCGATCCGCCGCATGCTCAGGCCCTCGATGCCCTCCTCGTCGGCGAGGGCGAGGGCGGCGTCCAGCACCTTGTCCCGGTTCAGCGACTGCCGCCGCGCCATCGCATGCCCCCTGTCGTCGCGCTTGACAGAACGTACCGTGGCGCTCATATTTACGGCGTAAATTTACGCTGTAAGTTCACGGGGGACCCGATGATCGACGTCCTGGTGGTCGGCGGCGGCCCGACCGGCCTGCTGCTGGCCGCCGAGCTGAGGCTCGCCGGCGCCGCACCGCTGGTACTGGAGGCCGGTGACGGCACCGAACGGCGGCACCGCAGCTTCGGGCTGCGCGGCATCAACGGTCGCAGCGTCCAGACGCTCGCGCTGCGCGGTCTGACCGTGCCGCTGGCCGCCGCGCAACAGGAGATGCTGGACCGATGGCTGGTCGGGTCCCGCGACACCGACGAGATCGCCGGCATGGTCCGGACCCTGCACGCGGGCCGGGCCCGCGGACACTTCGGTGGACTGCCGCTGATGGTCGGGGACGGCGAGACGACGGACGTCCCACCGCCGTTCCTGCTCAAGCAGCACGTCCTCGAACGGATCATCGCCGAGCGCGCCGCGCAGGACGTGCCGATCCACTACGGCCACACCGTGTCGGACATCGTCGACGAGGGCGACGCGGTCACCGTCACGCTGGCGTCAGGGCGGACGCTGCACGCCCGGTACGTGGTCGGCTGCGACGGCGGCCACAGCACCGTACGCGGGCGGGCCGGGATCGCCTTCCCGGGCACCGAGGCGACCATGACCGGGCGCAGCGCCACGGCGGAACTCGACGGGCCCGGCCTCGTGGCGTCGATGCGCGGCCCGCGTGGGCTGCTCAACACGTCGCTGGTGCAGGGCGAGGTCGCCACGCTCGAATTCGACGGCGGCCCGCCGGACCGCGACACCCCGGTGACCGCCGAGGAACTGCGCGCCAGCGTCCACCGGGTCACCGGCGTGGACGTCACCGTCACCCGGTTCGAGGGCGGAATCCGGTACGGCGACAACACCCGGCAGGCCGCCACGTACCGGGTCGGGCGGGTACTGCTCGCCGGCGACGCCGCGCACGTGCACTCGCCGATCGGGGGACAGGGCCTCAACCTGGGTCTCCAGGACGCGATGAACCTGGGCTGGAAACTCGCCCTGGTGGCCCGCGGCCTCGCGCCCGAGAGCCTGCTGGATACGTACACGGCGGAGCGGCACCCGGTCGGCGCGCGGGTACTGCGCAACACCCGCGCACAGGTGGCCCTGATGCGGCCGGGCGCCCAGGTCGACGCGCTGCGCGAGGTGCTCGCCGAAGTGCTCGGCCGGACGGGGGCTCGCGACCAGCTCATCGACATGGCCAACAACACCGACATCGACTACGCACCGGACGCCGGGCACCCGGCGGTCGGCAGGTTCGCTCCGGTGCCGTTGCCCGACGGCAGCGCGGTACTGCTCGACCCGTTCGACTCCGCCGCGATCCGCTCCGCCGCGCACGGCCACGTCGACCGGGTGCGGTTGCTGCCCGCTGACGGCCCGACCGCGATGCTCGTCCGTCCCGACGGCTACATCGCCTGGGCCTCAGACCACGACGACCCCGACGGCCTGGCCGCCGCGCTCAGCACCTGGCTCGGCGCCCCGAGATTCGGAGCCGCCCCGAGCCCCCGACTGCGGGCGGCGTCGACGCTGCCCTGACCACGACGGGACGGCAGGTCAACCGGGCAGCGGGTCAGTCGGGCAGCGCGTCGCGGATGGCGCGCTCGACCGGGGAGTACGCACCGTCGGCCCGGTCGAGGTCGAGCGGACCGGAAGAGTGCAGCGGGGGTTGCGCCATGAACCGCGGGCGGCTGCCGTGGTGCGGCTGGGCCGCATGGACCAGGAACGGGTGGCAGAGGAACACGTCGCCCGGTCGCCCGGTGGCGTACGCGAGCGGTCGGTGCGCGGACGCCTCGTCGATCTCGCGGGCGATCGCCAGCGGCGTGGCGCCCGCGTCGCCGAGCGGGGCGAGTACCGGCGGGACGTCATGGTGCGAGCCGACCCGGATCCGGGTCGGTGCGTCGTCCTCGCCCACCTCCGAGAACAGGAACAGCATCAGCAGCGCGCGCCCTCGGGACCGGACGTTGGTCCGGTACCGGGTGGCGCCGTCGGGCAGGAAGCTGGCCTCGATGTGCCAGCCGGCGTCGTCGGGCTCTTCGCTGTGCGGGAACCGCAGCGGGAAGGACCCCAGCGCCCGGCGGGGCACCCAGCGTCCGGCGCCGACGAGACGATCGAAGGCGTCGTGCAGTACGGGCGTGTTGGCGGCCCGGTCGAACGGCTCCTGGGCCATGGCATGCACCCAGTGCACCGGTCTGGTCCAGCTCGCCCGGTCGTCTGGGTCGAACCCGGTCTCCGCCCACAGCAGGTCCGCGCATGCCCGTGCGGTCTCGGCGGGGAACGCACGGTCGAGCTTGACGAAGCCGTCCCGCAGGAACCGTTCGGCCATCGCATCGGTCATGGACACCATCCTCGGACGGCCGACGGTGCTGCACACCCGAATTACGTGTGCAATCGGCCAGCGCCGGGCAGCGCGAGCGGCCCGCGCATGTTGTCGGGTGCTATCTCGTACGTCACTAATATTTGCTATAGCGCAAACACCCTTTTAGGGTAAGGAGTCACCAGACCGTTCAGTCCTTCGAGGCGTCCGCTGTGCACGCGCGGACGCGATGCCGCGACACCGTGAGGCTGCTGGCGCCGGCCCCGGCGAGCGGCGACGTATCCCAGGCGTCGGACACCAACGGAGGAACAGAGACATGACCATGGTGCAACTCCCTCAGCCGGGGCAGATCGTTCTCCTGGACGGTCGCGGCGGCCCTCACTTCGCCGCGCATCCGGTCCGGCTGCGTCTCACCCGCACCATCGAGTCCCACACCCCGGGCGGCGGGGGGAACGAGCAGGATCCCGACACGGCCCGCTGGTGGACGCTCACCGGCCACCGGCTCGGGCCGCAGGACGAGACCCTCGGACTATGCACCATGATCGTCCGTGCGGCCGGCGTCCACGTCGAACGACCGCGACCGCCCGCCGTGACCTGGGGCCCCTGAAAACGGGGCCGAGCGGTGAGTACGTGGTGGTCCACAGCGGACGGCAGGTTCGATCGTCGCGGCGCCGTGCCGCGGTGGTGTCGGTGCCCCCGGCTGGATTCGAACCAGCGACCTCCGGGTTCGGAACCCGGCGCTCTCTCCACTGAGCCACGAGGGCGGTGCCGCGCCCCGGGCGAGACCCGGGCGCGTCTGGGTGGCGGGTGTCCGATTCGAACGGCGTCTCGGGGTTATGGGCCCCGCGTGGATCCTCTCCACCACACCCGCCGGCGTTCCTGCTGGTACTGGAGCCCCCGGCGAGAGTCGAACTCGCGACCTTCTGGTTCGTAGTTCGCATGGGAACCCTTTTCGGCAGAACGTCGAAGTTGTTATCCAACTCCCCGTTTAGCTCTTATGAGGGACGGTTTGTTTTGGCCGGTATTTCGCAGTGTGCAGCGAGTTCTGGAAGGAGGCGTCCGATCGCATGGCGTCAGATGCTCGAATGTCTTCCGCGGTGCTCGTCAGGTGCCGAACATCCGAGCACCATCGGAGCACCAGAGCCACAGTCGGACGGCCGGCGATGGCCAAACCTGAGGCCAGTGAGCCCGATGCAGGCGTGGGGCATTCATGCCCAATCTACAACTGGCCAGAACTGGGCCGGTACAGCCCCGCGACCGCGGGGGCCACGGCGGTCAGGGTGGGCAGGACTGCGCGGAGGAGGGAACAGCCCCGCGCGCGGGGGGACGACTTCCGGCATTGGCACCATCATCGACTGGAGCCCGCGAAGAGCCCCACAGGTGCCGGGCTGCCACCACCTGACCGACGACGACGGCAGTCCGTATGCAAAGGCGTTCTGACGGCATGGCTGTCCTCGATCAACACGGGCCACGCCCCCGCCGCTGCAGCGGCGGGGGCGTAGCCGAAATGGAACATCCGATCGTTCCGGGCGCTGGATTCACGCTCCGATCTGGCGTTGATCCATGAGCGCGACTGCTCGATGGATAGCATCGATCATCTCAGCGGCCGGCGCCCCGCTCGGGTGGTGGAACTCGATCTGCGCGATGGTGGCCAGGACGGTGCCGTCAAGCAGCCTCAGCTGGTCCTCGGTGAGGTAGTCCTTGGCGACCGTGGACTTGCAGAAGCCCTCGCCACTCTTCCGAGGTACCCCGTTGCGCTGAGGCTGGTACCGGCGGATCTGTGCCGCCGTCATGCCGAAGAGGCTTCGGTACAGCGTGTTCTGGACCTGTGCGTACTGGGTGTCCACTGCCCCGCCGCGTTTGAGGGACTGCAGGATGCTCTTGTAGTCCATCCTCTCTTCGAGCCGCCGCTGAGCGATGCTGGCAAGCTGCCCATGGCCTTGCCGGATCTGTTCGTCGGTGATGCGCTCGTCGACCACCATCCCCGAGCGGTCCAGCTCCTCGAGCATGTCGAGAACCCGGTCTGCGTACTCGATGGCGAGCGGCTTGTCCGACCGGAACAGCAGCCGCCGGACTCCACGCTTGGTCAGAGCGTCTGCCTTCCGCCCCGCCTCGTTGCCACCACCGATCGGACTGAAAATCCCGGGCAGCACATCGCCAGGCGGCAGGTGTCGTGCCTCGGTGCGCGAGGCGTTCTTGACATCGAACCCCAGCCACTTCATGAACTTCGTCTTGTGGACCAAGGCACCGTGGTCCGGGTGGTACCCGATGGCCGACTGGTCGAGGCCCTCGAAGTCGAAGTGCTCCAGCTCGTTCACTGGGGCACCTCGCCCTCAGGCAGCAGCGAATGGCGGGAGGTGTTGCGCTTGGCGGGCTCCACGCCGAGGAGTGCGTCCGTGGGCTCCGCGAGAGGTGATGTTGTTGAGGTCACCGGATTCCCTTCGGGATCGTCCGGGTAGCACTAGGCACTCGCAACCTCGAGTGGCATTCGCCGAAGGGGCTGTCATAGCGATGTCACTCCGTTGTACCGTGTTGCACGTACGCAACGCTGTACCTCCTAGCGTCTAGGAAGTACACCTAGCGCGTACTGAGCCGAGTGCTACCTCGGTTTGCGATGCGGGCCCCGGTGCTCTTTCTTGGCGGTTGGATCACTGGGGTCCGCGCGAGCAAGTTGATACTCGGTGTTTCTACCACACCGCAACTACTAGATGTTGTGTCTGTCGTGTTTGCAGGCCCTACATCTTGCGTCTGCGCAAGCTCGGTGCAGCTCCCCCGGGCTTGACTTGCGGTGCTGTGGGGAACTTTACCGCCACCCTGCGCCGCATCGAGCGCATGCGTTCCAGGTGGCAAGTCGTACACAGGTTCGACTCGCCCTGAACGCTGTCGCGCCGCGAGATTCGGAACTCGAACTGGGGTTAACTGCGGACAACAAGGCAATTTGTTATGCGATCCGTCACGCTACCAAAACGCAACGTATAGAAATCATGCCTAGGGTGTCCGTAGTCACACTTGCCGTTAGGAAAGGTTCACCCACACAGTTATCCACAGGATATCCACATGTTGCTCGGACTTGTTACGCGAAGCGGCCTGCCGTAGGGCTCGATCGTCGTGCGGCGGGGCACTCTCGTATGCCTCGTTAGGTGGTGCTCGGAGCCCCCGCTGTTCTTGCCGAGGTACGGCATGGTCTGCTGGTCCACGCGGAGGGCTCTGCCGGTGCCACCGCGGCGGCGAGGCGCCACGATGTTCAGTAGCGACGCGACCCGGGCTGGTACCCACGGCTGTTCCAAGTTGTCATCGAACGAAGACATCTCGTGGGGCCGTCTGTTTCCCCCAGCCAGTTTCAGACCTCGGGCTTCGGTGACAATGTCGCGGAGCCGACTGGTTCGGGGTGCAGGGGGTTGCCGCGTGTGAAGACCCGTGGACGCATCGCCGCTCCGATCCAAGAGGCGTGCGCCGCAGCTCACTTGACGCGCAGGAGAATCGAGTCGTCGGCCATTGTTGTAATCAGTCGGAGTCGGGCTCCAGGTCAAAGTACCGCTTCGCCTGACGTCGAATCTGATTGAGCTTCTTCGAGATCGGACTGTGGTTGGCGTAGCCGAGCTGCTCCGCAATCTCGTGCTGCC
>JBAUUM010000612.1:0-7880 GCA_049582705.1 Actinocatenispora sp. | reverse complement strand
GCGGCGCTCAGCTCGGTGTGCGCCGCCGAGAGGACCTCGGTGACGGGGCCGAGCCACCGGCCGCCGGCCTGCTTGGCCGTGGCGACGGCGCGGCCGATGCGGTCCAGCAGCGGACGGTGCGCCCCGGCGCCAGCGATGGCCCGCGGCAGGTCCAGCGCCAGGACGTTCGTGGTGCCCTCCCAGATGGGCAGCACCTGCGCGTCGCGCAGCAGCCTCGGCACCCCGGTGTCCTCGACGTAGCCGGCGCCGCCGAAACACTCCAGGTACTCGCTCGCCGAGGACACCGCGAGCTTCCCGGTCGCCAGCTTCGCCAGCGTGGCGGACAGCCTCAGCTCGGCGGCGGCCTCGGCGTCGCCGGCGATCTCCACCTGCCCGAGCAGGGCGAAGTTGTTCACCGCCAGGGCGTGCGCCGCCTCGGCGTGCACGGCGAGCCGGCCGAGGGTCGCCCGGTGCAGCGGCTGGGCGGACAGCGGCGCACCGAACACGCTGCGCGCCGACGCGTACCCGCGGACCATCCACAACCCGCGCCGCATGCTGGCCGCCGACGCCGCCGCGTTGTGCAGCCGGGCCACCCGCAGCAGGGTCATCATCCGGGCCAGGCCGTGCCGGTCGGGCGCGCCGATCGGCAGCGCGTACGCGTCCGTCAGCCCGATCTCGGCGGTCGGCAACGCCCGGGTGCCGAGCTTGTCCTTGAGCCGGTGCACCCGGATCCCGGGTGCCGGCGCGTGCGCCGGCAGGCCGCCGCCCAACGGCGAGTCGACGGCGTAGCGGGGCACCAGGAACGGCGTCAGGGCGTCCCCACCGTCGGGCTTGGCCAACGCGATCGCCACCGCCGAGTCCGCCGCCGAGCAGAACCACTTCTCGCCGGTCAGCCGCCAACTCCCGTCACCCGCGGCGACCGCCGTGGTGGAACTGCCGGACACGTCCGACCCGCCCTGCGCCTCGGTCATCCACTGCCCGCTGGTGATCGCCACGTCCGGATCGGTGGCGACCAGCCTCGGCAACCACGTGTCACGCAGCGCCGGGTCGGTGTCGGGCAGCGACAGCATCGCGGCCGCACCGTCGGCCATGGCCACCGGGCAGGAGAACGTGGCCGATTCGGGCCCGTACAGGTAGAGCAGCGCGTACTGCACGACGCGTGCGTTGGCCCCCCATACCGCGCGGGGACCCGGCAGGTACGGCAACCCGACCAGGGCGTGCCGGGCGGCACCGGCCCGCAGAGTCTCCCAGCCCGGCGCGGTCTCCACCCGGTCGACCCGGTCGCCCCACGGCCCGTACTGGCGCAGCACCGGCGGCCGCGCCTCGGCATCCAGGTGGGCGGAGCGCAGGGCGCCACGTGCGTCGGCGGCCAGTTCCGTCAGCCGGCCGCGGGCGGCAGCGTGCCCGTCGTCGCCGAGCAGGCGGTCCAGCCAGGTCCGCAGCACGGTGTCCGCGCCGTAGAGGTCGGGCAGGTCTGGGGTGGTCTGCACGTACCGGTTCATACTCGCAGTCTGCCAGCTTGCGTTACCGACCAGTAGCCCCTTGGTGTTGTCCGCCGGAACCGCACCGGCACCGAGCGGGCGACGCCGGTGATCGTTGGCGGCTTGCCGGTGCGGAACGGTGCGCGGAGACTGATCCCGTGGCCTCAGACGCGGGCGATGCCGAGATGTACGACCTGCTGAACCCGTGGGATCCCGACCAGCATCCCGCGGACCGCTTCTACCACGAACTGGTCATGGCGGCGCCCTCAGTGCTGGACGTCGGGTGCGGCACCGGCGCGATGCTGCACTGCGCCCGGGAACAGGGCCACACCGGATGGCTCGTCGGTCTGGACCCGGACCGTGCCGCGCTGAGCCGCGCCCGGCGACGCGCCGACATCGAGTGGATCGAGGCCGTTGCGGCCGACGCCCCGGCCGGAGCCGACGTCGCGCTCGCGACGATGACCGGCCACGCCTTCCAGGTCCTGGTCACCGACGACGAAGTGCGGGCCTCGCTCGCCGCCGTCCGCCGGGCGCTGCTGCCCGGCGGCTGTTTCGCGTTCGAGACGTGGCATCCACAGGCGCGCGCGTGGGAGGGTTGGAGTCCGCAGAACCCCGACGACGTCGTGGAACTCCTCGACGGGACCGGCCGCACCGTGCGGGTCTGGCACGAGGTCGACGCCGTCGTCGATGACGTGGTCACCTTCCACGGCACGACGGCCGCGTTGGACGGCACTGTCCTGGGCACCGACCGGGCCAGCCTGCGTTTCCTCGACGTCACGACGCTCGACGCGTTCCTCACCGAGGCGGGCTTCGAGATCGAGGCCCAGTACGGCGACTGGCACCGGGGACCCGTCACCGGCGACAGCCACGAGATCGTCACGATCGCCCGCCGCGGCTGACCCGGTCGCCACCCGCCCCTGGCCCGTGAACGCCCGCACCACACCCGGCCGTGGCCGGCTCCGGCCATACCGCGGCCGGCCGGCGTGGCCGGACCCGGTTCCGATGCCACCTCGTGCCACCGACCGGGGTCCCCGGAACGGACACCGGATGCCTGCCGGGCACCCCGCCACCCAATAGGCTCGAAGTGGTACCGGCGGCGGAGGATGGGAGCGGGCGATGGCGGACACGCGCAACGCGGATCTGGTCCTGGAGGGCGGCGGCGTCAAGGGTCTCGGCCTGCTCGGCGCGATCGTGACGCTGAGCGAAACGGGCGGGCTGCGGTTCCCGCGCATAGCCGGCGCGTCCGCGGGGGCCATCGTCGGGGCGCTGGCCGCCGCACAACAGCGCGCCGGGCGGCCCATCAACGAACTGGTCGAGGTCATGGAGTCGCTCGACTACCGGAAGTTCGCCGACCCCACGGTGCTGGACCGCTTCGGGGTACTCGGCAAGGGCCTGGAACTGCTCGCCCACGACGGCATCTACAAGGGTGACTTCGCGCTGCGCTGGATCACCGAGAAGCTCGCCGCGCAGGGCGTGCACACGTGGGCCGACCTGCGCATCGACGACGACCCCGACACGTCCCTGCCGCCGGAACGCCGCTACCGCCTCGTCGTGGTCGCCTCGGACCTGTCCCGCGGTCAACTGGTCCGGCTGCCCTGGGACTACCACCACTACGGACTCGACGCTGACGAGCAGTCGGTGGCGCTGGCGGTGCGGGCGTCCATGTCGTACCCGTTCTTCTTCCGGCCCGTCACCCTGCGCGGCGCGCCCGGCCAGGGGGAGTGCACCCTCGTCGACGGCGGGATGCTGTCCAACTTCCCGATCGAGGTGTTCGACCGCACGGACGGGCAGCCGCCGCGCTGGCCCACCTACGGCGTCAAGCTGTCCGCGCGCCGCGACGCCCGGCAGGTCAGCCGTCGGGTGGACGGCCCGGTCGACCTGGCGTTGGCCGCCCTGCACACCCTGCTCGACGCGCACGACGCGTACCACCTCGACGACCGGCACACCGAGCAGCGCACCGTGTTCGTCGACACCGACAAGGTATCGACGCTGAACTTCCAGATCGACACCGAGACGCAGCGGTGGCTGTACCGGTCCGGACAGCAGGCCGCGACCAGGTTTCTCGGGCAGCTGCCGCCCGCCGGACCGGCCCGGGACGCTCAGCTCAGCGGCAGCTGACCCGGCGCCGGGGATGCCGGGCCCAGATCGCCGGCCCGGTAGTGCGCCCGGCACAGCACCTGGTAGCGCAGTCGTTCACCGCTGCCGGTGTCGCCGGTCATCACCTGGGCGCCCTCCCGGACCACCTCGTTGCCGAAGATCCGGGCGTTGAGCTGGCCGCGGCGCCCACACCAGCACAGCACCTCCACCTGCAGCCGGTACACGTCGTCGGCCAGTTCCAGCATGCGCTTGGTCGCCGGAAACAGCTCGCTGCGGAAATCGGTCGACAGGCCGAACGCGTACACGTCGACGTCCGCGTCGTCGACCAGGTCCGCCAGCTGCTCCACCTGTGCCGGGGTGTAGAACTGTGCCTCGTCGCAGATCAGGTAGTCGACCCGGTCGCCGCGGGCCCACCGGGACCGCACCACCTCGCGCAGGTCCAACGCGTCGGTGACCTCGATGGCACGCCGGTCCAGGCCGATCCGGCTGGAGATCCGGGCCTGCCCGGAACGGTCCAGTCGGGTCAGTAGCAGCCCGCAGCGGCCCTGCCGGGCATGGTTGTGGTCCATCTGCAACGCCAGCGTCGACTTGCCGCAGTCCATCGGACCGTAGAAGAACTTCAGCTGGGCCTGCTGACAGTTACGGTCGTGCGCCCCGGCGTGACGGGTCACCGGGGCGGACAGCGCGCTCGCGTTCTCGGGGTCGGCACGGGTCACGACCGTGCAGCCTAGATCAGCCGGCCCGGCCACCGACCCACCGGCCGGCTCACAGCAGGCGGGGCGGTGTGTTACCGGCCGCCACCACGGCACGGCGCATCGGCACCGCGAGCAGCACCACGAGGCCCACCACGAAGAACACCAGCAGCGAGATCACGCCGTACCGATAGCTGCCGGTCAGCTGGAACACGACACCGAACAGCAGCGGGCCCAGCCAGCTGGTGCCCTTGTCGCCGATCTCGTACAGCCCGAAGTACTCGGCCTCCCGGCCGGCGGGGATCAGCTGGCTGAACAGCGACCGGGACAGCGCCTGGCTGCCACCCATCACCAGCCCGATGCCGGCGCCGAGCGCCACGAACAGCGGCACGTTGCGGGCCGGCAGCACGTACGCGGCGGCCACCACCACGACCCACAGCACCAGGCTCAGGGCCACCGCCTTCCACGCGCCGATCCGCTTCGCCAACCAGCCCAACCCGACCGCGCCGCCGAACGCCAGGAACTGGATCACCAGGATCGTCGCGGTCAGCGTGTTCGTGCCGAGCTTCAGCTCCTCGGTGGCGAACACGCTCGCCTGGCTCAGCACGGTCTGGATGCCGTCGTTGTAGATCAGGTACGCGGCCAGGAAGAACAGCGTCAGCGGGAAGGCCCGCAGTTCGCCCAGCGTGCGGCCCAGCTGTCGGAACCCGTCCCACAGCCCACCGGCGGCGGCACCGGTGTGCGCCCGGCCCGGGCGTTCCCGCAGCAGCAGCACCGGCAGCGTCGTGAACGCCGCCCACCACACCCCGGCCGACACGATGCACCAGCGCGCCACGGTCAGGTTCGTGCCGGCCGCGAGCACCGCGACCAGGTTTCCGGCCAGCAGCAACCCGCCGCCCAGGTAGCCGATCGCCCACCCGGTACTGGACAGCGAGTCCCGCCGGTCCGGCCCGGCCAGCTGCGGCAGGAACGAGTTGTACACCACGACGCTGGCACCGAGGCTGATGTTGGCGACCAGGAACAGCGCGCCGCCGAGCAGGTACCGACCGCCCTCGACCGTGGCCATCCCGACGGTCGCGGCCGCCCCGATGTAGGCGAACACCGCCAGCAGCCTCTTCTTGCGCGCCGACCGGTCGGCCACCGCGCCCACCACCGGCAGCACCACCACGGTCAGGATCACCGACAGCGACACCAGGTACGCGTAGTACGCCCCGGGCGCGACCGGTACGCCCAGCGGGTGCAGCCGCACCCCGTCGCAGGAGCCGGTGGAGCAGCCGGCCGCGTTCTTGGCGATCGCGGTCAGGAACGGACCCAGGAACACGGTGACGACGGTCGTGGAGAACGCCGAGTTCGCCCAGTCGTAGAAGTACCAGCCGACCCGTTCGCGTCGGGTGCCGGTCAACCCCGGATCGGGCTGACCCTGGGTGGTCGGCCCGCCGGTGGTGGTAAGCATGGTCTGGGTTCTCCTACCCTCGTCGCGAGGAACGTCGGCTCAGGGTGCCACCGACAACGGCCGGTCAGGTTGCCCACTGGCCACGGCTGAGTAACACCTCGCGCAGCACGTCGATCCGGTCGGTCATGATGCCGTCCACGCCCAGGTCCAGCAGCCGGTTGATCTCCGCCGGGTCGTCGATCGTCCACGCGTGCACCTGGATGCCGAGCCGGTGGGCGTAGGTGACGAACCGGCGGTCGATCACCCGGATCGGGCCGTAACGCACCGGCACCTGTACAGCGGGCACCCCCGGGGCCAGGCCGAGCATGCCGCGTCCGGCCACCGACGCCAACCGCAGCCGTACCACCTCCGAGGGGCCCATCGAACTGGCCACCCGCGGCCCCAGCGCCCGGCGCATCACCGCCAGCCGGCGGTCGGAGAACGAGGCGACGAGGACCCGGTCGAGCACCTCGGTGCGACGCAGCGTCGCGATCAGCGGCTCCACCGCCGCCCACGACTTGACGTCCAGGTTGAAGCGCAGCGTCGGCCAGCTGGTCAGCACGTCGTCGAGCCGCGGCACGGCCTGCGCGCCGCCGATCCGGATGGTCGCCAGGTCCGCCTCGCGCAGCGAGCTGATCCGGTCCGGCCGCCCCGCGAGCCGGCTCAGGTCGTCGTCGTGGAAGATCACCGGGACACCGTCGGCGGTGGCCTGCACGTCGGTCTCGACGTAGCGGTACCCGAGTTGCGCCGTCCGTTCGAAGGCGGCGACCGTGTTCTCGTCGCCCTCGGCGGCCCCGCCCCGGTGCGCGAAGGCCAGCGGCAACGCTGCGTCCAGGTACGGATACCGGTGGTGCGGTCCGACCGGGGGTTCGGGGCTGCGGCCGGAGGGCTCACCCTGGTTACTCACAGTTGGAGTATCCCCGGTCCGTGCCAGTCGTCGCTGCCCCGCCCAGCCGGCTCATCGGCGACGGGCATGTGGGCAGTATCGTGTCCGGCGGGAAGGAGATCTTGTATGCGCGTGCTCGGTATCGACTTCGGCACGTCGAACACGGTGGCAATGCTGCGAATGCCCGATGGACGGGTGCGGCCGCTGCTCTTCGACGGGTCACCGTTGCTGCCCTCCTCGATCTATCTGGCGCCCGACGGCCGGATGCTGGTCGGGCGGGACGCCGAGCGCAACGCGAGGGTCGACCCGACCCGGTTCGAGCCGAACCCTAAGCGGCGCATCGACGACGGCACCGTCTTCCTCGGCGACCAGGAGATCCCCGTACCCAGGGTCATCGCCTACGTGCTGGAGCAGGTGCTCACGGAGGCACGCCGGCAGATCGGCGGGGTGCCCGAGCAGCTGCGGATGACCCACCCGGCCCGCTGGGGCGAGCGTCGCCGCAGCCTGCTGGTGGAGGGCGCCCGGCTGTCCGGACTGCCCCGTCCGCAGCTGATCCCCGAGCCGGTCGGCGCCGCCTCCTACTTCACCGCGGTGCTCGGCACGGCCGTACCGGTGGGACGCTCGCTGGCCATCTACGACCTCGGCGGCGGCACGTTCGACGCGACCGTGGTGCGCCGTACCCAGACCGGGTTCGAGGTGCTGGCCGAGGAGGGCCTGCCCGACGTGGGCGGCCTGGACTTCGACCACGCGATCGTCGAACACCTGGGCCGCACCTACTCCCAGTCACATCCCGATGTCTGGGCGCGGCTGATCAACCCGCGTGAGTCCGGTGACCGTCGGTACCGGCGGATGCTGTACGAGGACGTGCGCGGCGCCAAGGAGATGCTGTCCCGCACCTCCAGTTCCGACATCCACCTGCCGGCGCTCGAGGTCGACGCGCACATCACCCGCGAGGAGATGGAGGGCCTGATCCGCCCCTATCTGGAGCGGACGGTGGAGTGTCTGCAGCGCACCATCTCCGAGGCCCGGCTGACGCCGCGCGACCTGGTGGGGATCTTCCTCGTCGGCGGCTCCAGCCGTATCCCGCTGGCCGGTCACATGGTGCACAGCGCGCTCGGGGTGGCCCCGACCGCGCTGGAGCAGCCGGAGACCGTCGTGGTCGAGGGCGCCCTGTGCGTCGGTGGCGCGCCCGGTCAGCGTCCGGTGTCCGGCGCACCCCGACCGGTCAACCCGCCCCGCCCGGCGAACCCGGTGCAGCAGCCCGCGGTGAACCGGCCGCCGGCCCGGCCGGTCATCCCGAGCCCGCCCCGGCC
>JBAUUM010000611.1:0-3562 GCA_049582705.1 Actinocatenispora sp. | reverse complement strand
GATGCGGCCGGCGCCGCGCGGACCGCCGCCGCGGCCCATCTGCGCAGCCGCGAGGAAACCCTCCGCGAGGCGCAGCAGCACCGGCAGGACGCCCGCA
Organism: Actinocatenispora sp.; assembly: GCA_049582705.1. Taxonomy (GTDB): domain Bacteria; phylum Actinomycetota; class Actinomycetes; order Mycobacteriales; family Micromonosporaceae; genus Actinocatenispora. Next base: position 3,465 of record JBAUUM010000611.1, on the reverse strand, counting down.
CGGCCCGCGGATCCGGGGACGGTCACCGGGCGACGGCGGGGACCGCGCACGGGGAGGCCCGGCAGCACGCCTACGCGGCCGAGCACGCGCAACGCCAGCAGCGCGTCGAACCACCGCGCCCGGTCGACCCGACGACGTACGAGGTGAGCCGGCCCGCCGTCGCGCGGGCCGTGGACCAGCACGCCGGCGACGGTGCGGCCCGACCGTACGGCACCTCGCCGGCCCGCCGGTTCGTCGACGCCGTCCAGGACCGGTTCCGCGAGCTGTTCGGCGGCGATCGTCGCGAGGCCCGGGCGTACCTGGAGAACATCGCCGAGCAGCGGCGGCGCGTGCAGGAGGTCTTCGAGAACCACACCCGGGTGGGCGTCGACGGGAAGCTGGTACGGGCCGGCGACGAGCGACGGTACGCCGAGCGGCAGGCTGCCGTCGCCCGGGACGAGAACGCGCTGCGCAACCAGCAGTTGACCCTCGCGAAGGCCGAGGCGGAGTACGCGCGGAACGCCCGGGACAGGGCGCGGGACCTCCGCACGCAGGCCGACGCGCTGTCGCCGCAGGACCTCAAGGCTCACGAGTACCGGTGGGAGGCCACCGGTCAGGACAATCTCGCCGCCGCGCACGAGGCCCGGGCCAGGGTCGCCGAGGACGCCGCCGACGGGCACTACGTCCAGGCGACAAGTCACCACTACTCGGCCGAGCAGGCGTTCCAGCGCCTCACGGTGTTGTCCGTCGACCTGTACGGGCACCAGGGTGCGGACGCCTGGCGGCTCGCCAACGGTGACCACGGCCGGTTGTTCACCGACGAGCCCGGCCCCCGCGACCGTTCCGCGCTGACCGGGACCGACGATCCGCCGCCCGCGCGACGGCTCCGCCGGTACGACGAGGTCGGCGGGTTGCGTCGGGTGCTGGCGCAGCACCAGCGTGACCTGGAACGTCACTGGCCCACCGACGGGCACGGCGACCCCGTGCGCACACCGCGGCTGGACCACGCCTGGCTCGACCGGATCAACCAGTTCGGCTTCCGGTCCGATCCGGGCCGCAGAGTGAACTGCAACGACTGCGTGCGCTCGTTCCTCGACTCCTGGGTGCACGGACGTCCCACCGTCGCGGCACCGCGGACCTTCGACGGGTACGAACGGGCCGGTGCCGGCGAGCCGTTCATGGGGGAGCGGGACGGGGCGGCGTCCATCGAGGACCAGACCGGCGGCCGGTTGCAGTCGCTGGTCGACGACACCCGGCGCCTGCCGTCCGGCGACCGGGTCGGTGCCGTACGCGACGGTCTGGAACGACTCCGCCAGCAGCTGCTCGCCCTGGGGCCGGGCTCGGCCGCCGCGGTCGGCACCGTGTGGCAGGCCGGCACCGCGCACATCTGGGTGATGGTCAACGACGGCGGCCGCGTCCACTTCGTGGATCCACAGAGCGGCTCCTTCGGTGAGCACCTGCACGAGGTGTTCGGTGCGCCGCGGGACGGGCATGCGGAGTCGCTGATGCGGTCCGTCGAAGGGCTGGTCGTCGACGCGCAGGGGCGACCGGTTCCCCTGGACGGACTGCACCGCGGCATGCACAACGAGCGGCCGCTGGACGCCGACTTCGAGGCGCACCTGCCTGAGCCCGACCGGGCGGCGTCGACGGCGGCGCGCGAGCGTCACCAGGTCGACCAGTTCCGGCCGACCGTGGAGAGCCACGACCGCGACAGCCGCCACGAGCGCGCCCAGGAGCGCCGATACGCCGCCGACGTCGAACACGAGCGACGGGAGCAGCAGCGGCACGGCGCGGACGAGGCCGCACACGCCCGCAACCGGGACACCGCACGTGCCACCGCGGCGCGGCACGAACACCTCGCCGCCGGGTACGAACGCCGGGCCACCGAGTTGCACGGGGCCGGGCGCGGGATCGAGGCCGAGCGGTACGACAGGGACGCGGCGGCGGAGCGCGCCCACGCGGAGCGGCACGGTGCCGCGGCGGACCGGCACGAGGAGCAGCGCCGGACAGCCGAGCAACGGTACGACGAGTCGCGGAGCAGGCAACAGCACGCCGAGGAACTTCGGCAGCAGGCCGACGCCGCCCACCGGCAGGCGGAGGAGGCCGCCCGGCCGCACCGGACACAGCTCGACGCGCAGGCCGCGCGGTACGAGCTGCGCGCCACCCGGCTCGCCGACGAACACTGGACGCGGGCCGCCGAGTACACGATGCTGCGGGCCGAGCAGAGCGCGGCGGCCGACCTGGCCGGGCCCGGACCCGCCCGGGAACGGGCGAAGACCGAGCTCGCGCGGTACGAGCAGTTGGCGGCGCAGCACGAGAAGGCCGGGGAGGCGTACGCCAAGGCCAGGGACGAGACCCGGCACGCCCGGAACCTCGCGTCGCGGGCGAACCTGCACCGGTCCAGCGAGGAACTGCACCGTCGGGTGTCCACGCGTAGTCAGGCCACGGCACACGAGTACGAACGGCTACGGATCGAGGCCGAACAGCAGGCACGTACCGCACGCGAGGCCGCCGAGCGGCACGAGGAGCAGGCGCGCCGGTTCCACGCCGAGGACGACGCGCCGCGCGCGGCCGAACAGGAGCGGGAGGCCGACCAGCACCGCGACCTCGCCCAGCGGTACGACGAGGACGCCGCGACCCATGCTCGCGACGAGGACCGGACCCGGGCGGTCGCCGACGACAACTGGCATGTCGCGAACCTGGACGCGGCCAACGAGGAGGCCGCCCGGGCCGATGCGCGTCGGGCGCACGACGCCTCGCAGTTCTCGCAGCGCCTCGCGGACAGGCAACAGCTCCTGGTCGAGCAGCAGGAACACGACCTTCGGTCACGCGAGAGCCCGCTGCGGACGGTACCGGAGAGCGCGCTGCCGCACCGGGTGGCCGAGGACATCGCGTTCCATCGGGAGCGGGACGTCAGCCCGCCACCCCGGTACGACATCTCCTGGTCGCACGAGCCGTCGGCACCGGCCGGCGGCCCACCCGCCGGCGGCCCCGAAGGGCATCCGGCCGGCGAGTATGGAGACCACCGGTTGGCCGGCCCGGCCGCGGAGCATCCGGCCGGTGGGCCGGCTTCCGAACGGCCGGCGGGTCGGCATGAGGACCATGTGCCGGCCGGGTCGGCCGCTGAGCATCGATCTGCACTGACCTCGACCGAACGCGCTCTCCGTCTGCTGGACGACGAGGACGTGCGGCGCGCGCTGGACACGACGATCCGGGTGAAGAGCGCCGACGTTCCGGCCCGGGACGTGCTCGGTCCGCTGATCCGCGATGAGCTGCCCCGCCACCCGGATCTGTTGCGGGTCCTGGAAACCCCGCGCCGGGACGTCGCCCCGCACGAGCGAACCCTCGCCGAGTCGCTGCGGCATTCACTGTTGGCCCGCCCCAAGACCCTGCACAGCCTGCTGAGCAAACCTCAGGCCGTCGACGTGGTGGAGAACGCCGTCCGCGAGGTCGAGCAACGGGGCGCCGAGGCCATCCTCGCCGAGG
>JBAUUM010000610.1:0-18321 GCA_049582705.1 Actinocatenispora sp. | reverse complement strand
CGCTGACGCAGGGCGTGTCCCGCACGCCAGGCGGCCATACACAGCCCCGCGTAGGGGGCGCCGGGTCAGGTCGATGCGGTCATGTAGCGCGGTGAGGAACCCGGTGAGGATCTCGGCGTCCAGGTCTGTGGCGTCCCCGCCCCAGCCGGTGTGCAGGTGTCCGGCGTAGCGGCGTAGCGCCGGCAACGCCATCCCGGCCGCGGCGATCACCCAGGACGGTCCGTGCAGCCGGGCCCGGCAGATCAGCTCCCGTCATACCGCGTCGCGGGCCAGGTAGGCGCGGGGGTGGGCCAACAACCAGTGTCGCAGGGCCGGCAGCGTCATCACGCCGGGCGGCAGGCCTGTGTCGGGTCCGAACTCGTCCAGATCCAGCGACAGGGGTCGCCGACCGCGGGCCAGCCCGGTGAAGGCGGCCTCGACGGCGTCCAACGGTGAGCCGGGCCAGTGGGTGGGTGAGGCGGTCATGGTGGCAACTCCCGGGGCTGACGATGGCAGAGCACGCCGAGAAGGTGGCTGGCGGCGTGGCACCGTATTAGGCCATGCCAGTCTCGCAGACCTCTGACATCGCAGCTCAGTACCGATGTCTCACACAGCCACGGCACGCGTCGTGTTTAGCCAGCAACTGTCAGACCGCCGCGGGCTCTGGCAGAAACGGTGATGCGGCCGTGAACGGCCACGACCAGTAGGTTGAGTGCTTCTGCTCGTGTGACATGACGCCATCTGACCTGCTGCACCGGCTCAACAGCTCGTGCGGGTCAGCGGCCGAGAGACTGGATCGGCTCTGGTGGATAGTTCTCGGCGGCCAGTCGGCTGAGCTGGACACTCGACGGCGCGATGTTGTGGGCCTGCAGGGTGCATAGGTGTGTCCCGAGGTAGCCGGTGGCGGCCCAGCTGTTGCTATCAGGCTGGGCGATGTGAAACTCCACGTCGTCGTTGTCGACGTGGATCGCTACCGACGACCAGGTCACGTGTTCGGCGGCGCCGCCCAGGTTGTTGAGCAGCACATGCCGCAGCCGTGGTGGCGCTGCTTGTCGCGGTGCCGGCCGTCCTGAACGGACGGCGCGTTCGCCTTGAGCCACTGGTTGAGCACCACACGGACGGACCCCTGCTAGCAGCGCGGTACGACGAGATCTGGACCTACCTCGACGAACCCACTCCCAAGACCGTCGCCGATACGGAACGACTCATCCGCGAGGCCCGGGACGAGTTCGCCAGCGCTGCACGCCCTTCCTTTGGCTGTTGTCGACACGGGCAGCAACGAGGTGGTCGACAGCATCAGTCTCATCGACATCAGGCGCCGTGATCGAAGCGTCGAGATCGGGCTGGATGTGGTTCACCCCAAGGGTATGGCGTACCGGGTCTCGCGGGGGTCGGTAATCCTGCTGATGCGCCACGCGTTCGAATCGCCTGGCGCCATCCGCGTGGCCTACAAGACCGACAGCCGCAACGCGTCCTCCCAGCGCCTCATCCTCGACATGGGCGGAACCAAGGAAGGCACCTTCCGCAACCACCTCGTCCTGAGCGACGGCCACCTCCGCGACTCGACTACTACAGCGTCATACCCACGGAGTGGCCCACCGTCCGCAGTCGCGTCGAGTACAGGCAGGCCAACCGGGCGACCGCGTACCGGTGAGAAACTCCTGTACGGGTTCAAGGCGACCATGAGGGCCGCGCACACCCGCCGGGATCGCCCACGCTCCGCTGTCGCTACGCTCGGCGACCCGGCGCCGCGCAGAGCGCCCGACCGCACCACAGGTCGTCGAGGCAGTGTGCCTCGATGCCGCGCCTCGGCAGAAGGAGAAGGACATGGCCACGTTCGTCCTCGTACCCGGCGGTTGGAAGGGCTCCTGGTCGTTTGAGGCGGTGGTGCCGCTGTTGGAACGTGCCGGTCATGCCGTTCACGCGCTGACTCTGACCGGTCTGCGGCCGGACGACGACAATGCGACGGTCGCGACCGCCAACCTCGACACACACGCCGACGACGTACTGCGGCACCTCGATCGCCACCACATCACCAGCGCGACACTGGTCGGCCACAGCTACGCCGGGATGGTGATCGCCGCCGCCGCCGACCGCGCCGGCGGCCGGATCTCCCGGCTGGTGCACCTCGACGCCTACGTGCCACGCGACGGCGAGTCGTGCTGGTCGTCAACGAGTGAACGCTTCCGGGAGGTGTTCGCTGCCGGCGCTGCGGCCACCGGCTACGCCGTCCAACCGCCGGGCGGCGGCGATCCCCGCCGCCGTCCCCATCCCCTCGCCTCGTTCCTGCAGACCATCCGGCTCACAGGCACGATCGCCCAGATCCCCCGTCGGGAGTTCGTCTACTGCTCGGGATGGGAGGACCGGACCCCCTTCGCTGAACTCCGCACCCGGCTCCGAGCCGATCCCCAGTGGCACGTCCATGACCTCCCCACCGGACACGACGCAATGCACGAGGCCCCGGAGGCGGTCGCCGCACTGCTGCTCGGCGAATCCACCGCGGATGCACCGGATCAGGCCTGCCGTTGAGAGCCGCACAGGTATCCGACCTTCCGTCAACCATGCCGTCGCCGGGGGCACGGGGTCCCGGCGCCACTCACTCCGCACGCGTGGCCGAGGCTCGCGGACGAGCGGTCGAGGTTTCGGCGTTGGCGGCGAGGAGAGCGCGGACGCGCCCGGGCGTGTGACCCAGTTCGCGCTGCATGGTTCGGGTGAAGTGGGCCTGGTCGCTGAAGCCGAGGGCGAACGCGAGGCTGGCGAGGTCCGTTTCACCGTCGTCGATTCGTTGCAGAGCGCGGCTGATCCGTACCCGATTGCGGTATCGGCTGATGGTCATGCCCACGTGGTGCCGGAACGTGCGGCTCAGGTGGGACGGGGAGGTCTCCAGCAGATGTGCCAGTGTGACCAGGCTGGTGCCGCCGGGCTCATCCGCGAGCATTGCGTCCCTGGCACGGTCTGCGAGGCCGTGGCGTCCCGGCGCGGGTGTCTTCGCGCGTTGATGGCGAAGAGCCAGCCGCAGCAGCTCCACGACGGCCTCGATGCCGGCGAAGGCCGGGTCTGCGTCGGCGCGTAGGAGCATGCGGTGGGCCAGTTCGAGCCGAGCGTCCACGCGGACTGCCCGTGAACGGGCCGCTTCGACGCCTTCCGTCAGAGCATCGCCGGGCAGAGTGATCGACGTGCACACGTCGCCGCCGGCGGGGTGTGCGAAGCGAGCCTCGTGGCCCGGCGCTTGCAGGTAACCGGTGGTCGGGTCGACCGTCACGCGCCGGCCGTGGGATTCGAGCTGAAACCGGCCCCGCCGGACCAGGACCATATGAGTGGCGGACGTCAGCTCTGGAGGGGACCAGCGGACATGATCATCCGTACATTCGACCACCCGGATCACGAAGTGCGGATCCGCCATCACTCGCCTCGTCACCAGCACACAGCGGAACCTACCGTCGCGCACTGACACTCCACCGTCACCTACGCCGAGCGCCCTGCCCGCAGATTAGTTCAAGACTGCCGGTCCTTCGTGGTCGATGCTCGGGGGCATGGTCAGTCATGCCGGTCTCGCCGAGACGAGTACCCGTCGAGGTGCGATGCTCGCACTTCTGCTTACGGGGCAGGTCATGGTTTCCCTGGACGGTTCGATCGTGTCCGTGGCCGCGCCGACGATTCGGGCCGGGCTGCACGCCAGCGGCGCCGAAATCCAGCTGCTCATATCGAGCTACCTGCTGACCACCGGCGTGCTGTTCGTCACCTGCGCGCGGATCGGTGATGTCATCGGGTTCGGGCGCGCGTTTCTGATCGGCCTCGGCTGGTTCACCGGGGCCTCGCTGCTGTGTGGCCTGGCCCCAGACACGACCACGTTGGTGCTCGCCCGCATCGCTCAAGCGGTAGGGGCCGCGATGCTGATGCCACAGGTGTTCTCACTCATCCACCGCCACTGGGAGGGTGTCGAGCGCCGCAGAGCAATCGGCCTCTACAGCATGGTCCTCGCCCTGGGGGTCGCACTCGGCCAACTGGTCGGAGGGCTGGTCGCCGGCGTCGACGCGTTCGGTCTCTCGTGGCGGCCGGTCTTCCTGGTCAACGTCCCGATCGGTGTGATCGTGCTGTTGATCGGTTCGCACGTTCTGCGGAGCTCACATACCGAGGAGCGTGCCCGCCTCGATCTCGGCGGCGTGGCTCTGTTGACCGCGGCCATGACCGTGCTCACCCTCCCGCTCATCTTCGGCGAGGAGCACGAGTGGCCGCAGTGGGCGTGGATCATGCTCGCGTGCGGCGCCGTTCTGTTGGGCGTCTTCGTCCGGTACGAATCCACGGCGCGGCACCCGGTGTTCGACCGCGCGGCGCTGAAGGCGAAAGGGGTCACGCTGGGGTTGGCTGCATGCTGCATCGTCATGGGTTGCTACACCGTATTCGTGCTCACGCTGACCCTGCATCTGCAGTCGGAACTCGACTACACGCCGCTCCAGGCGGGGCTCGCGTTCGTCCCCTACGCTCTCGGTTTCGGCGTGCTCAGCCTGAGTTGGAATCGCTGCCCGCAACGGTTGCAGCGTGTCATGCCGATCGCGGGACCACTGGTCTTCGCGGCTGGGGCGACCCTGGTGGTACTCCTCGTCGTCCGAGACGACGGGCGCCCGTGGGAGTTCCTCCCGTTGCTGCTGGTCGCCGGGGCCGGGCACGCCGCCGGGTACAGTCCGCTGATCGCACACGTCACGTCGTTGGTGGAACCCCGGTTCGCTTCGGCGATCTCGGCCATGAACTCCACTGGCCCCGTGCTCGCCGAGGTGATCGGGGTCGCGGGCCTCGGCAGCGTCTACTTCGCGGCGTCCTCCTCCTCTGACGGTCTGCTACTGGTTGTTGCGGCGGTCGCTGCTCTCCTGGTCATTGCCACAACGTGTGCGGCTCTGGCCACCCGGGACCGTTCTGCCTCGACGGCGTGAGCAAGGATCTGGCCCAGGTAGGACGGACATAGCCGATGGCGGGCCGTTCGTCACCGCTTCTGGTCTGCGGCGAGCCATGACGGCCGACGGCGATGCGTCGTCATGGACGCTCATCGGACCTTCCGTCGGGAGTCCCAGTTCGGCACTGTCGCGCCGGACGCCGTGAAAGCGTCGAACCGGGTGGTGGCGCGAAACGCGGGATGCCGGTAGCGGGCTCGGGCGTAGTGCCACAGGTGCGGGAACTCCGACAGCCGCGGCCCGATCGCTCCGGTCGCGTTCGGGCCGACGTCGTAACGCACCAGCGTGACCCACAGCCGGACGTCGGCCTCGGTGAGCTGGTCGGCGACCAGATAGGACCGGCGGGCGAACAGATTGTCCAGCCGCTCGAACGCCTCCAACAGTTCCGCCCGCGCGGCGGCGTCCCGAGCCGCCTGTCCGACGCCGTGATTGACCGCTGGACCGAGCCAGGCGTCCACCTCGTCGATCTGCTCGGCGAGCTCGGACGGGTACGTGGTAGGGCCGCCGAACCGGGTCGCCAGGTCGATCCCCATCGCCTGGTAGTCGTTGCTGGCCACGGTCCCGGTCACCCGGTCCCACAGGGTGGGCACGGACACGTGACCGTCGTAGCCCGGACCGCCCGTCGCCTCGTACGCCTCCCGCAGCAGCGTGAACCCGTTGACCGGGTCCGGGCCTTCCGCCTCACGGAACGCCCAACCCCGACCGTCCCGCGCACCATCCACATAAGACACGGTGACGACGTCCTCCAGCCCGGACAGCAGTTGGGTGATCAGCACCCGTTGCGACCACGGGCAGAACCACCCGGCGTAGAGGTGGTACCGACCGGGCTCGGCGGGATGTGCAAGGGTGCCGATCCGTTCGCTGAACCGCAGCAACGGTCCCGAGTCCGCGGGCACCTGGTACTCGCCGTAGGTAGCGGTGTCCACCGGGGTGGCGAACCGTGTCATGGACTTCTCCTCACGCCGCGGCATCGGACACCACGGCCAACATTCAGGGGTTGAGCAGCAGGATCGATGCCACGGCAGGCCCCTGCACGGGCTCGGTACGGGCGGCATCGGCTCACACGACAATGCGTGGACGAGGATGGCTGACGCCGAGATGTCCCGGTGTCAGGCAGGCACGTCCGTCAGTACCCGCGTCGTGCGGCCGGGCGGATGCAGCACCATCGCGGTACGCCGCACGCGCATCGGAGCGCGATCACGCAGCCGGGTCGAAGCGGCCGGACCGCCTGTCTCGGCGGTGCCGTGCATCGATGTCAGAGCTGACAGGAGGCCGACCACACCCGACCGAAGTCGATGTGGCCGCGAATCACAAGCCGCGGCTGGTTCCTCACGAGATAAGTCGATCAGATCGATAGGGAATTAGTCAAGATGTCGCCATACATCGAGACGCGTCCCACGGCCCAGGTCCCGGTCGGGCCATGGCAGCACAGCGTCCCGGTCCGAGTGTGTCTGCGCCCGCCCGCACCAGCCCGGAAGCGCGAAGCGGACCCGCCCCCGTGCCAGGACGGCAACCAACCTCGTCCTGGCGGCCGACACCGCGACGGAGATTGTCCTGTACAAGAACTGGCGGCGCGGCATGGTCGGCGACCACCACTACCAAGGCACGCGTACCGGCCCATCATCATGACCGCAGGTCAGCACAATTTCATCCGTCAGTGGTCATACAGGCGACGCATCTTGGCCTCCCGTGGGCCTGGCAGGCTGGTAGCCCTTGCCGGACTTGTTGTTGACCGCCAGCTCAGCAACAAGTGACCACTCGTCGCAACGCTTGCTGACCTCCGGCACGGCGTCCAGCACGATCGGGATGACGTACGTGGCGGGCCTGGGCGAAATCTAGAGTCTTGCCGTCAGCGCACTGTTGGTCCTGATACGACATCTTGCTTTGTCCGACCATGGCTGTCATGACTTGGTCTGCAACGATCTTGTCGTTGGCCGGTGTCGCTCTTGGCTCCGCCAGCACGTTGATGGGCCAATACCTCATGACCAGAGTCGCCGCACGCCGAGACATACGAGAGCAACTAGCGGCAGAGCGAACAGAACGCAAGGAGGCAATACTGGGCTTCGTATCCTCCGCGCAGAGCGTGGAGTCACTGTTGGGCCGCTGCCGTAATGACCTTCCGTCGCCTCCAGTTTCATGTTGAGTTTGACAGCCCGTCCGCGCGGTGGCCGGCAGGGTATACGGCGCATCGGCCAGTCCGCCACTGGTTCTGTAGTCTCCCGGGATCCACGAACACGGCTGACAAGACAGACGATCTTGATTACGGATGGGGCCCGCCGACGGCAGCGAGACCTCGACATTGCGGGGCAGGCGATCAGGCTTCCGTGCGGTGAACCACGGCTCGAGGACGAACTTCCCAGACGGCCGTCGATGTCCGCCGCGCACGCATCATGTCCCAGGCACTCCGCACCCGGCATCCACCGCGCCGGACCGCGACCGCGAGCCGCGTACGCGATCGCGGAACCGGACCACACGGGGAGGAGTTGAACCGCGGCGCGGGGCCGACCGCCGGCTGATCGGCGCACACACCTCGGCCGCGGGCGGCCGGTTACCGACCCGCGGCCGAGACCGTCCGCAGTTCCGCCGAGCGACCCGGCGGCTCACACGCTCGGGATGAGTCCGCCGTCTACGCGGAGCACCGACCCGGTGATGTACGAGGCGCGGGTGCTGGCCAGGAACGTCACCGCGTCCGCGTACTCCTGGGGACGTCCGTACCGGCCGACCGGTATCGAGCTGGTGCTGTCCGCCACCACCTCGTCCAGCGTCCGGCCTTCCCGTTCGGACTTCGTCCGGTCGAGGAACGTGATGCGGTCGGTGGCGACCCGGCCGGGGACGACGACGTTCGCGGTCACGCCGTCTCGGGCGACCTCGCGGGCGAGCGTCTTGGACCAGCCGAGCAGGCTGGAGCGCAACGCGTTGGAGACTCCCAGGTTCGCGATCGGTGTCACCACACCGGACGACGTGCTGGTGATCACCCGTCCCCAGCCACGGGACCGCATCCCGGGCATGACCCGGTCGGTGATCGTGATCACCGACAGGACCATGGCACGGAACTGTTCGGACCACAGCTGCCGGGACTGTCCGGAGACCGGAGTCGGTGGCGGACCGCCGGTGATGTTGACGAGCACGTCGACCGGGCCGAGTTCCTCCTCGATCGTCGTGATGTGCGCGTCGACGTCGTCCACGCTGCCGAGGTCCCACTTCAGCGCGAGCGGTTCGGCGGTGACGGCGGCCAGTTGCGAACTCACCTGTGCCAACGCGTTCTCGTTCACATCGGCGACGGCGATCTTCGCTCCTTCGGCGGCCAGCGTCATGGCGATCGCCGTGCCGAGGCCGCCTCCGCCGCCGAGAACCAGCGCGACCTTGCCGCGCAAGCCCAGATCCACGGTCAGTTCCTCTCTGCTGTCCATCGGTGGGTGTGGCACGTTCGGCGGGCATCGTCAGGTGAGTTCGACGCCCTTGCGTTCGGGGGTGAGGAACAGCGCCAACATGTTGAGTACGTACAGTCCGGCGAACATCGTGAGCGCGGTGGCGAAGCCACTGGTGGCGACCACGATTCCGACGATGAACGGCGCGAAGCCGCCGCTGCACCGGCCGATGTTGTAGATCACGTTGACCGCGGTCGCGCGGGCCTGGGTGGGGAACGACTCGGAGATGAGTGCGCCGTAACCGCCGACGGTTCCGTTGACGAACAGGCCCATGACCGCTCCTCCGATAAGGAGGCTGGTGGGGCTGGACAGGTGCGCGTACACGGGCACGGAGATCGCGGAGCCGATGAAGAACAGGAGGAAGGACGGTCGCCGGCCGATCCGGTCGGCGAGCTGCCCGAAGATGAGGATACCGACGATCATCCCGCCGACGGTGACCGCGGTCCAGACTCCGGACTTGGTGATGGAGAAGTGGAACTGGCTGGACAGGTAGAACGGCAGCCAGCTCATCAGTCCGTAGTACCCCCAGTTGTGCACCGAGGTCATCACGATGAGGCCCAGGCTGGTCCGGGTAGCACGCCAGTCCGCGAACAGTTCCCGGAGCGGGAACCGTCGACGGGTGCCGCCCTCGACCGCCTCCACGAACTTGCTGGGTTCGTGCAGCCGCCGCCGGTACACGAAGGCGATGACGGCGGGGAGGACGCCGATGGCGAACATGGTGCGCCAGCCGCCCAGGGGAAGGACGACCGCCGAGATGAACGCGGCCATGAGCACCCCGACCTGCCCGCCGACCCCGACCCACGAGGTGGCCCGGGCCCGTTTGATCGCGGGAAACGCCTCCGCGCCCAGCGCCATGCCGACCCCGAACTCTCCGCCGAGACCCAGTCCGGCGAGGAACCGGAACCCGAGCATCACCTCGAAGTTCCACGACAGTGCCGTCAGACCGGTGAAGAGCGCGAAGATGAGGATGGACCAGGTGAGCACCCGTACCCGGCCGAAGTAGTCGGACAGGACGCCGAAGAGCAGACCGCCGAGGACGGCGCCGGTCAGGGTGATGGTGGTCAGCAGGCCGGCCTGCGGCGTGGTGAGCGCGAAGGTCAGCGTGATCGCCGCCAACGAGAAGCTGATGATGAGGTTGTCGAAGCCGTCCAGGGCGTAGCCGACCGCGGACGCGAAGACCGCCTTCACGCCGTACCGGCTGGTACGTCGCTCGGTCGTGCTGACGATTGCGGTCTCGCCGGCGATGTCGGTCATGACAGTTTCCTTCACGGGTGCGGGGTCGCGCCTGCCGCGACGGTGGGGGCTGGTGTCTTCAGTTGGTGTTGCGCGACGACCCCGGAGATGAGTTCGGCGTGCGCCGCGACGTAGCGGGTGGGGATGCCGTCGTCGCCGGCGAACATCGGGTCGTCGATGCCTCCACTGCGGAGGCCGGCCCGTAGACCGTGCTCGATCCACGCGCGTACCTGGTCGCCGGAGACGGCGAGGTCGGCCCGACCGGACAGGACCGCCAACGCCGCGGTCAGGGCGTAGCAGCCGAGATTGGACACCGAGGCGGGCAGGACCAGATCGCAGGGTGTGGCGGCGAAGATTCCGGCGCCGCACGGACAGCCACAGTCCTGCCCCCGGGGAGCGGCGCCGGCCAGTTCGGGCGGAATCTTCCCGAAGCCGATCTCGTTACCGTTGTCGCCCACGGCGAGGGTCACCGCACCGGCCTCCGCAGCCGCGAGGATGTAGTCGTCGGCGTAGGGGTCGCCGGTCTCGCACGGCGTTCCCCAGACCAGGTGCCGCACGCCTTTACTGTTGCGGCTGAGCTTCTCGATCGCCACCACGAGACCGAACTCGCGGGCGAAGCCGCGGGCCTCGTCCAAGGTGGCGAAGTCGCCGGCCCGTACGGCGATGCCCGTCACGGGGGTGCTGTCGAGCAGGCCGCGGAGGGCGGGCATGACCTCCACATCGGCCACGATCGTCACGGGGTGGCCGAGCAGGGTCAGGGCGCGGGCCAACGCGATCGAGCCCAGCGGTCCGTCGATCTCGCCCAGGGGAAACCGGTGGGGTTCGACGAGTCCCGTCACGATCAGCACGCGACTGCCCTCGGCGGACCGGATCGCCTGTGCCAGTTGATAAGTCAGCGGCGGTTCGTCGGGCGAGCGCAGCAGGCCGTACAGCGCGCCGACCACCCCGGCGGGGCTGGCGGGGGGCCGCATCTCCGCCAGGGCAAGCCGATCGAGGCTCTCGAATTCGGGGTGAAGCTCGGGCCGTGCGGTCACCACGGGGTGTCTCTTCCTGTCGGCACCGACGTCGCGGACGTGGGCGCTGTCGCGATCGGCCAAGGGGGTCCTCCTTGCCTTGAGATTCCGTGTACCGTATATGGAAGCGTCTCAACAGGTCAAGGTTTCATCGGTTCACTCCGTGAGCCGCGATCAGAAACTCGTATCTACCTGCAATGATCATGAAGTCTGGGAGATTGACCATGGCTGAGATACGGTATACCGTCTAGCCATTCAGACGACATCAGCGATCAGACCTCGATACATAAGGGTGGTTCGTTGGGTCTTACGCATACGAGATACGATTTGGGAATGTCCACAACTAGCCTTCGTCCGCTGGCACTGCGGTCCGAGAACCTCACCGAAGTGGTCTTCGAGGCCATTCGGGACGGCATTGTCGACAATGTCCTGGCTCCGGGGAGCCGGGTCAGTGAAGCCAAGGTGGCCGCACAGTTGAACGTCAGCAAGACGCCGGTGCGGGAGGCGCTGCTGCGCCTGCGTCACATCGGCCTCGTCGAACCCACCGAGCGGGGGTTGAGAGTCATCCGACCGTCAGTGAAGGTCATCCGTGACGCCTACGAGTTCCGGGCAGGCATCGAACGCACAGCCGCCCAGTACTCGGCGCACCGCGCGACCACCGAGGAACACGAGCGGATCCTGCTGTTGGCGCGGACGTCACTGAAGTACGCGCAGGCCCGTGACGGGGACCGTTTCCGGCAGTACGACCGCGAGTTCCACGAGGCGATCGCGTCCTGCGCACGCAACGAGGTCCTGGAGAAGGTCGTGAAGGACTCGCTGGTGCTCGCCTCGGCGCTGCGCGAACGGGACGTGCCGACCTCGGGCGACTCTGTCACCTGCGCCCACGAACACATCCGGGTCGCGGAGGCCATCCGGGTCGGCGACGCCGAGACCGCCGCCCGCGAGGCGGCGGACCACATCCACCACGTGATGTCCATCGTCCTGGCCGCCCATCCGGTGGCCGCCGAGCCCGACGGATCGGAGCTGACCGCGTGACGCGTCGCGATCCGCACTCCCGACCCACCGCTTGCCGGAAGGGTCGTTGATGCCAGCCGAGACACTCCGTCGCGGGCTGTGGGGCGTGCTGGCCACGCCGTTCCACGAGAACACCCTGCGCATCGACGACAACGCGTTGCTCCGCCAGGTCGACCATCACCTGTCGGCGGGATCGACGGGCCTGGTCGTCCTCGGTGTCTTCGGCGAGAGCGCGCAGCTCGGCCAGGCGGAGCGCGTCCACGTGGTCGACCTGGTCACCCGACACGCCCGCGGCGTGCCCACCGTCATCGGTCTCGCCGAACGGGACACCGCGGCGGCCATCACCGCCGCGACACAGCTCATGGGCGCCGCGCACGCCACCAGCCCGTCCCTGATGCTGCAGATACCCGACGCCGACCCGCGGCGGCTCGCCGCGCATCTGCGCGCGGTCCATGACGCCACCGCGACCGGCATCGTCGTCCAGGACTACCCGGTCGTCAGCGGCGTCACCATCGGCTCCGCCCCACTGCTGGCGGCTCTCGCGGAGTGCCCGTTCGTGGTCGCGGTCAAGTCGGAGGCGCCCCCGACGTCGCTGGCGATCGTCGAGCTCACGGCCGGGACCCGGGTGCCTGTCTTCGGTGGCCTCGGCGGCCTGGGGCTGCTGGACGAACTCATGGCCGGGGCCGCCGGCAGCATGACCGGGTTCTCCCACCCCGAGGGACTCGCCGCCACCCTACGTGCCTGGGACGAGGGCGGCTACGAGGCGGCATGCGAGGCGTACCTACCCTGGCTGCCGCTGGTCAACTTCGAGGCGCAGGCCCGCATCGGGCTCGCCATTCGCAAGAGCAGCCTGCACGAGCGGGGCGTCTTCGGCAGCGCGGCGGTGCGCCCGCCGGCGCTGGCCATGCCCGCCAGCCTGCTTCCGCTGCTACGGGCGCACCTGCGACGGCTGGCCCGCGTCGAGGTCGCCTGATGCGCCCGGCATCCACGGTGCCCGCCGTACCGGTCCGGCGGGCGAGCGCGGTGGCGGGGCAGCCGGGCCGGCGGCAACCACCACGCGTGGACGCCGACCGGAGGCACGGTCGGATCGACACCAACCCCCGCCGACACGAGGAGAATCCGTGCAGATAGCCAGTGTTCGTGGTCAGGACGCCGACCGACCGGTGCTCGTCGACGGTCGTGGCCTCGTCTTCAGCGACGCACTCGATCCCGCCTTCACCGGCGACGCGATGACGCTGCTCGACCGGGACGTGTACCGCCGGCTGACCACGACAATGGCCGGAGCGGGTGACGCGGTGGTCACGCCCACGGACAGCCAGGTGTTCACCGCCCCGTACCGTTCGCCCCGCAAGATCTGGGGCATCGGCCTGAACTACCGCGACCACGCCAGCGACCTGTCGGAGGCCGTCCCCGACGAGCCGGCGTCGTTCATCAAGGGCGATCACACCGTCATCGGACCCGACGAGCCCATCCTGTTGCCGGAGCAGAGCCGGCGGGTCACGGCCGAGGCCGAACTCGGCCTGGTGATCGGCACGTTGTGCCGCGACGTCGACGAGGGCGAGGCCCTGGACTACGTGTGGGGGGTGTGCCCGATCCTCGACCAGACCGCCGAGGACATCCTGCAACGCAACCCGCGCTTCCTGACCCGGGCGAAGAACTTCCCCACCTTCTTCTCGTTCGGCCCCACCGTCGTGCCGATGGCGGAGGTACGTCGGCGGTTCAGCTCCCTGGACGACATCACCGTCAGTACCGTCAAGAACGGCGCGGAGCTGCGCACCAACACGGTCGCGCACATGACCTTCGGCCCGGCGGCGCTCGTCAGCTTCCACAGCAGGGTCATGCCCCTGTTCCCCGGGGACATCATCTCCACCGGCACACCGGGCGCCGTGGTCATCGAGGACGGCGACACCGTCGAATGCCGCATCCCGGGCATCGGCACCCTGGTCAACCACGTGCGCCGGCGCGGATGACCGCCATGCACAACCAACGACTGGACGACCTCGCCCGGACGATCGTCGACCACCGGTACAAGGGGCTGCCGCTCGGCACCAGCACGCCACTGGCCGAACTGGGCAAACAGGGCTGGAACGTCGCCCGTGGCGATCTGGCCCTACCGGTCACGACGCTGCGGGCAGACGCGGTGGATCACAACATCGACGCCATGGCCGTCTACTGCGCGCGCCACGGCGTGCTCCTCGCCCCGCACGGCAAGACCACGATGGCGCCCCAGCTGTTCCAGCGCCAGCTCGCCGCCGGCGCATGGGGCATGACCGCCGCCACCCCGTCGCAGGTCGCGATCATGCGCGACTTCGGGGTGCCCCGGATCCTGCTGGCCAACGAGCTCGTGGACGCCACCGCCCTGCGCTGGGTCGCGCGCGAACTCGGGTCCGACCCGTCGTTCGAGTTCCTCTGTCTGGTCGACGACCCCAGCAGCGTCGCGGTGATGGACGACGCGCTCGACGATGCCGGCGGGACCCGCCGACTCGGCGTACTCGTCGAGGCCGGGATCGCCGGCGGCCGCAGCGGCGTCCGATCCGACGACGAGGCCCTCGCCGTGGCCGAGGCCGTCGCCGCGTCCCGGCATCTCGCCCTCGCCGGCGTCGAGACGTACGAGGGCCCCGCCGCCCGCGGTCCGGACGGACGGGACCTGACCGCCATCGACGCGCTGCTCGACTGGGTGCGGCGGCTCGTCGTCACCTTCGCCCGGCGGGATCTGTTCGCCGTACCGACCATCACCGTCACCGCCGGCGGCAGCGCGTACTTCGACCGCGTCGTGGCCGTGCTCAGCGACTGGGGTGAAGTGGCCGCACCCGTGCGGGTGATGCTGCGCAGTGGCTGCTACCTGTCGCACGACGCGGGCAAGTACCACCGGCTCTCACCGCTGGACGGCCGCCGGGACACCGGCGAACCGCTGCGACTCCAGGACGCACTCGAGGCATGGGCGACGGTGCTGTCCCAGCCCGAGCCGGGACTGGCCATCCTGGGCACCGGCAAGCGGGACATCCCGTACGACGTCGACCTTCCGACGCCGCTGCGCGCCCACCGCCGGGACGGCTCCGTCGCCGACCTGCACGGGCACGCGCGGGTCACGAAGGTCATGGACCAGCACGCCTTCCTGACCCTCGATCCGCAGGTACGGCTCGCGCCCGGCGACATCGTCGCGATGGCCCTGTCCCACCCCTGTACCGCCTTCGACAAGATGCGCCTGATTCCGCTGGTCGACGACGAGCACAACGTCACCGACGGCGTACTGACCTTCTTCTGACACCACCGACCATCCCGGAGGCCGACATGGCACGCATCGCCGCCCACCCGGCGTCCGCCCCACCCTCGGGCGGCCCGTACTCACCGAGCGTGCGGATCGGTGCGCTGGTGGCTGTGGCCGGTCAGTGCGGGTACCGACCGGACCGCTCCCTCGTCGACGGGCTGGCGGCGCAGACCCGACTGGCGCTGGAGAACCTGCGGGACGCGCTCGCCGCCAGCGGCGGAACTCCGGACGACGTGTTGAGCGTGGAGGTGTTCCTGACCGACCGGGACGACTTCGCCGGCATGAACACCGTCTACGCCGAGTTCTTCACCGAGCCCTACCCGGCACGGACCACGATCTACGTCGGCCTCCGCGCCGGCGTGCTGGTCGAGGTCAGCGCGCTGGCCGTACTCCCCGACACCCCTGGCACCTGACCGACGGGCGCGGACCGGACCGACGGGCGTCCGATCAGCCCGGACACCGACCACCCCGGGGAGGACGCATGACCGGTAACGAGCATCCGCACGCCTGGCGCTGGGACGAATCCACCTGGCGCGGGCACGTCCGGCGCATCCGGGCGGGCCGGTCGCTACGGCCCGTCAGCTGGCCGAACGGCGCGCGCGTCGCGGTCGCGCTCTCCTTCGACTCCGACCACGAGACCTCGGCGCTGCGCGACGGCGACGTGCTCCCTGGCAAGCTCGCGCAGGGCGAGTACGGCTCACGGGTCGGGGTGCCGCGCATCCTCGACCTGCTCGACCGGTACCAGATCCCGGCAAGCTTCTTCGTGCCGGCCGTGTCCGCCCTGCTGCACGACGGAGAGGTGCGGTCCTGCGTTGAGGGCGGCCACGAGGTGGCGCTGCACGGCTGGATCCACGAGCGGAACACCCTGCTCGACGGTGCCGACGAGCGCGATCTCACGTTCCGTGCCGCGGACACGCTGGAGCGGCTGACCGGCACGCGGCCGGTCGGGATCCGCACCCCGTCGTGGGACTTCTCGGCGGACACCCTCCGGATCATCCACGAACTCGGCCTGCGCTACGACTCGTCGCTGATGGCCGACGACGACCCGTACGAGATCGTGGCGGACGGGGAGCCGAGCGGTGTGGTCGAGATCCCCGTGGAGTGGATCAGGGACGACGGGCCGTACTTCATCATGGACCGCTTCACCGCGCTACGGCCCTACACCCCGCCGCGCGGGGTGCTGTCGATCTGGCGTGACGAGTTCAACCTCGCCCACGCTGACGGCGGGCTGTTCCAGCTCACGATGCACCCGCACATCATCGGCCACCGCTCACGGCTCGTGATCCTGCGCGAGCTGCTCGACCACATCACCGCCCGGCCCGACGTCTGGTTCGCCACCCACGCACGGGTGGCCGAATACGTGCTCACCGCCCGGGCCGGTCAGGGCACCGACGGGGCCGGCTCGTAGCCGGTCCAGGTCGCACAACGCGGTGCGTACGGCAGCCGCCGCAACCGGCACCGGCTGGTCGGTGCCGCGAGCAGCGGTCACCGCTGCGACGGTCCTATGACTGATCGGGTTCCGCGGTGGCGGCTCGGGCGGCCCGCTCGATCGTGGCGCGCCGGGCCTCCCAGTGAGCCGGGTCGGGCTGGTCCGCATGGTCGGCGGTCGTCCCGGTGGAGCCGTCGAGCTGTTCACGCAGGATGTCGGCATGCCCGGCGTGCCGGCTGGTCTCGGCGACCAGGTGGACCAGGATGTTGAACAGCATCACGTGGGGCCGTGGCCACCAGGGCACGTGGCCCGGGGAGTCGATGGCCAGGGCGGCGATCGTCGCGTCGGAGTGTTCCCAGACGCGCCGGTACCGGTCGACGATGTCCTGACGCGTCTCGTACTCGGTCGCCCACATGTCGTCGCCGCGCCTGTCCATGTCGTCCCAGCGGGGCATGGGCTCGGGGAACGGCCGGTCGAAGATCTCACCGAAGTACCGGGACTCCGACAGCGTCAGGTGTTTGACGAGGCCGAGAAGGTTGGTCCCGGTCTCGGTGAGGGGACGGCGGATGTCGTACTCGCTGAGCCCGTCGAGCTTCCAGAGCATCACCTCGCGGGTGTTCCGCAGAGCGTTGTGCAGGTACTCCTTCGCGAAATCATCGATCATGGGCATGAGCCTGCCACGCGCTCGAGGCAGGTACCAACGGATCGACTTCCGCGTCGGTCGCGCGGCACCGGCCGATAGGACAACAAGATGACGATGCGAGTAGTGAGGTCGACATGACGGCAACGAAACCTTCGCGCAGTGGTCACCTGCCGATCAACGGTCTGAGCCTCTACCACGAGGTGTACGGCGAGCTCGCCCCGTCGACAGCGTCTCCGTTGCTGCTCATCCCAGGCGCGTTCATGTCCACCGACTCGATGGGGTCGTGGGTGGCCGCCTTCGCGGACACGCGCACCGTGATCGTCTTCGACCAGCAGGGGCACGGCCGCACCCCGGACACCTCGCGGGAGATGTCCTACGAGCAGTTCGCCGACGACGCCGCGGCGTTGCTGCGCGCGTTGAGCGTCGAGCGGGCGGACGTGATGGGCTACTCGCAGGGCGGCGGGGTCGCGCTGCAACTCGCGATCCGTCACCCGGCGCTGGTCAACCACCTGGTCCCGATGTCCGCCACGTACCGCAGGGACGGCTGGTATCCGTCGGTGTTGGCGGGCATCGAGGGTCTCGGCGCCACCGCGTTCGCCGGCACGCCCGTCGAGAGGGCGTTCAGGGCGCACACGCCGGACGACGTGGCGTTCGCCGCCTACGTCGAGAAGATGAAGGTTCTGAACGCCGATGACCAGAACATCGGCGACGCGCAGCTGCGGTCGATCTCCGCGAGGACGATGGTCATCGTCGGTGACGCGGACGGCGTGCGGCCGGAGCACGCGCTGGCGATGTTCACGCTGCGCGGTGGCGGCGACGAGGAAGCGGCGGCGTCGGGGATGCTGCGGGAGGCACCGGCCGCGCGCCTGGTGATCCTGCCGGCGATGTCGCATGTCGGCATCTCCGGGGAGCATGCGGTACTGGTGCCGATGGTGAACGCGTTTCTCGACGACGTGCCACCGGCGACGCCGGACCTCTTCTAGGCGTCGCCCGTACCGCGGGCCCAGGATCGTCACCCGGGTCGCAGCAGGCAGGCCCGGCCGTCACAGGTGCCGGACGTGGGGCCAGAGCGTCGACCACGGCTCCCGGCGGTCCTCCGCGTACCAGAGGGTCGAGGCCGGCTGTGTCGACCGGGCGCGCAGCCGTCCCACGCGCCGGACGACGTGGAAGCACGGGCGGATCCGGTCGACGTCGTCACCCACGTACAGCACGGCGTCGGCGGTCTTGGGCGGCGGTGGGAAGTACCCGTACCCCCGGTGCGGGCTGTACACCGCGGGCACGCCCAGACCGGGGCCGTACACGTCCAGCGCCGCGGCCTGCGCGTAGTTGGCGGTGACCACGGCAGTACGGCGCCGCGCGTCGGGCGGC
>JBAUUM010000609.1:0-4913 GCA_049582705.1 Actinocatenispora sp. | reverse complement strand
AGACCACCACGACCATCACCGTGCTTCGTGGCGGTGTCCGCCGGCGCGCGTCCGGGTCACCGGTGCTTGTGGCCGTTCGAGTCGCCGGCAATCGTGGCAGCGAACGCTCGCAGCCGGGCCTCGCATTCGACTACCGGGTCCGGTGGTCGTCGACGTAGCGTTGGAGACTCGTGGACCGACGACGAGTCCGAGGGCGTGCCCTCGCACCGAGCGGTGGATCGTCGGTGGCCGCACGAGGCGCATCGATCGCGTCCGAGGTGCCGGCACAGGAGGTGCCGGTGACGAGTGCTGCGGGGGAGAGAAGGATGTCACAATCTTTGCCTTCCGGCGAAAGTCGGACGGCGCCCGCGCCGGCCGGGCCGAGCGAGCTGAAGGCTTCGGGCCTGTGGGCGACGCTGAAACGGCTCCCTCGCGAGGTCAAGGACGACAACCTCACCGACTGGGCGGCTGCACTCACCTACTACGCGGTGCTGTCGATCTTTCCCGCGCTGCTCGTCCTCGTGTCGGTACTGGGCCTGATCGGCCGGTCGGCAACTCAGCCGATCCTCGACAACCTCACCAACATGGCACCCGGTGTGGCGCGCAGCGTGCTGACACCAGCCATCCAGAACCTGCAGCAGGGGCAGGCCACGGCCGGCGTCGTCGCGATCGTGGGCATCCTGCTCGCGCTGTGGTCGGCGTCCGGCTACGTCGCGGCGTTCATGCGGGCCGCCAACGTCGTCTACGACGTACCGGAGGGTCGGCCGGTCTGGAAGACCATCCCGATCCGGCTCGGTATCACCGTGATCGCCGGTGTCATCCTCGCGCTCAGTGCCGCCGCCGTCGTGTTCACCGGCCCGCTCGCCGAGCGGCTCGGCAACGCGATCGGCGCCGGATCGGTCGCCGTGCTGGTGTGGGACATCGCCAAATGGCCGGTCATGGTGGTGGCCATCTCATTCCTGTTCGCGATCCTGTACTGGGCCTCACCGAACGCCCGACAGGCCGGCTTCCGCTGGGTGTCGCCAGGCGGCGTCCTCGCCGTCGTCGTCTGGCTGGTGGCCTCGGGCGCATTCGCCTTCTACGTGACGAACTTCGGCTCCTACAACAAGACCTACGGCGCGGTCGCCGGACTCATCATCTTTCTGATCTGGTTGTGGCTGACGAACCTCGCCATTCTTCTCGGCGCGGAACTCAACGCCGAACTGCACCGCAGCCGCGCCATCGCCGCGGGCCATCCACCGGATGCCGAACCGTACACCCGGCTACGCGACGACCGGAAACTGGACAAGCCCGAAGACGACGACATCGAGCAGCCGCGGCGTCGGGAGAGCCGTACCGGGCTGGACGAGGACAGTCGTCCCGATCACCCGGTCGAGGGAGACAGGCCGAACCCGCCGAGGCGTTCTCTGTGAGAGGTGGTCCGCGGCCCGCTGGATGAGATCACCGAACTCTGGACGGTACCTATTTCGGAGGTTCATCACCGGACGGTGATCGGCTGAGGTCGACCACGCAGAAAGGATTGTCATCCCGGCGCGGGGGGTGGAAAGTCCTCGGGAGAGGCGCTCGGAACCATCATGTCGCCTCCACCCGGAGGTCGCCCACCACGGTCATGGCAGCAGTACGGCGTGCCGATCAGGACTCGATCGGCGGCACATCCTCGTCCAGTACCCGGATGTGCCGCAGCGTCGGGTCTGTCGCGTCGGGGACCACCATGCCGCCGTCCACGCCGGTACGCAGGTAGCGTGCCACCGGGGTGGTGATGCGTTCACCGGGCATGATCGCCGGGATCCCCGGCGGGTACGGGGTGAGCATCTCCGCGCTCACCCGACCCACCGCCTCGTCCGTCGGCACCACCCGCGCCCGGCCGAAGAACGCGTCGCGGGGCAGGTGTACCAGTTCCAACTCGAGTTCGTCGGGGGCGGGTACCTCGATCGTCGGCCCCGCACCGATCTCCTCCCGGTGCGGCGCCAGGTCGGCCAGAGCACGCAGCAACGGCGCCGTGGTCTCGTCGGAGTCGGCGAAGGTCAGTTGGGCGCTGATTCTGCGGTGGTCGGCGAGGTGCAGGTTCAGGTTGTGGTTCGTGTGGATCCAGTCGGCCGCCCGGTATCCGGAAACGCCCAGCGCGCTGATGTCGATGACGATCTGCAGCGGGTCCCGGTCGAACGCCCGGCCGGGGCCGACGAACTCCGCGCCGTGCACGTGCAGACCGTCGATGTTCTCGATCTCGTCCCGGACCTTGGCCGACAGGTCCAATGCGCCCTGGAGCAGGCCCTCACCGTGCTCGACCATCTGACGCCGCCAGCCGTCGAGACCGGCGTAGATCAGCACCGACGGGCTGGTCGTACCGAGCAGGTCGGATCGTGCCTTCAGCACGTCCGGGTCGACGAGGTCGCCCTGCTGATGGAAGACCGATCCCTGTTCAAGACCGCTGCCCATCTTGTGGACGCTGATCACGCAGACGTCCGCGTCGGCGTCCATCGCCCACGTCGGCAGGCCCGGATGGAACGGCAGGTGCGCGCCCCACGCCTCGTCCACGACCAGCGGCCTTCCGTGCTCGTGGCAGATCTCGGCGATCGTGCGGAGGTCCGCACAGGTGCCGTACGGGGTGGGTGACGTGATCAGAGCCCCGCGCGCGTCGGGGTGCGCCCGGAACGCCTCTGTGATGGCCTGCGGGGATGGCGGGTGGGCGAGGCGCAGGTCCGGGTCCCATTGCGGCTGCACCCAGACCGGGCGTACGCCGCTGAGGATCAGACCGGACACCACCGACTTGTGCGCGTCCCGACCGATGATCAGCTTCTCGTGCGGGCCGGCGACCGACAACATCGCGCTCTTGACCGACAGCGAGCTGCCACAGGTGCTGAAGAAGGCGTTGTCACATCCGACGGCGTCGGCCATCAGTTCCTCGGCGCGGGCCAGGACCCGGTGCGTCGAGCGCCGGTCGTCCAGCCCGGAGATGGCGAGGACGTCACTGCTGAACACGCCGTCGCCCAACGCCTCGATGCTCCGGTGGTCCGCGCCGCGGCCCTGTTTGTGCCCGGGCGGTGTGAACGGCAGGTACCTGGCTTTCCGGTAGTCGGCCAGGGCCTCCAGAACCGGTGCGCGTGAATGATCCACAGAGAGGCGGTACCCGCGAGATGTCGGGACAAACCCAGTCACCGACCAGCCGGGAGCCGCTGTGCGCCGACCGCGCCGGACGCCCCGGGCATCGTGGCGTGCCGGTGCGGCCCATCGGCAGCGGTTGACCGCGGCCGAGCCGGGTAGCCCGTGGCCATGTCAGCACACACGACGACGCTGCGGGCGGTGGCGCTTGTCTGCACGCTCAAACCCTCGCCCGACGAGTCGAGCAGCCAGGTCATGGCCGAGCGGGTACTGCGGCAGCTCGGCGAGCACGACGTGACCGGCGAGGCGGTGCGGCTGGTCGATCACGACATCAGACCGGGCGTCGGTACCGACATGGGGCACGGTGACGAATGGCCCGCGATCCGACGCAGGATATTGAATGCCGATATCCTGCTGGTGTCCACGCCGACCTGGCTGGGTCAGCACAGCAGCGTCGCCCAGCGCGCCCTGGAACGCCTGGACGCCGAGCTGGGGAAGAGCGATGAGCAGGGTCGGCCGCTGACCTATGGGAAGGTCGCCGTGGTCGCGGTCGTCGGCAACGAGGACGGCGCGCACAAGATCACCGCTGACCTGTTCCAGTGCCTCAACGATGTGGGCTTCACGATTCCGGCCGGTGGGGCCACGTACTGGAACGGCGAGGCCATGCACGGCACCGACTACAAGGACCTCGACGAGGTTCCCGATCAGGTTTCGACCACAACGCGTGCCCTGGCCAGTAACGCCGCACACCTGGCGCGACTGCTTCAGGGCTCCGCCTACCCGCCGAGTTGACCCGTGTACGTCATGGTCCGGCTGGGCATCGTCGTCGCGCTCGACACCACCACGGTGTTGGATGTTAGGTACCACGTCACCGTGCCGGCAGCAGCGTCCGCTCCGCGACTTTCAGGAAGCCGTCCTGGTGCTCCCCTCCGCTCTGGCAGAGGGCGATGTCCGTGAACCCCGCCGTACGGAAGGCGTCGACTGCCTCGACCATCGGGCCGGGTTCGGGACGGCACGGGATGTTGTCCGCCACGTCCTCGGTCCAGACGAAGGCTGCGGCGGCGGAGGTTCCAGCGTGCGGGGCCACGCCGATGGCCGGTGAGGATCCGCATGCCTGAGTTGCCGGACGTGGAGGGGTTCCGCCGGGTACTCGCGGACTCGGCACAACGCCGGCGGGTGCGGGCCGTCGAGGTGTACGACCGGCAGATCGTGCATGGTGCGACCCTCGACGAGCTGTCCTCGGCGGAGGGGCGCCGGGTGGCCACCGTGACCCGGCGCGGAAAGTGGTTGATCGTGCCGTTCTCACCGGTTCGCGGCCCGCATCCGGTGCTGCTCATGCATTTCGGGATGACCGGTTCGCTGCTCTGGGTGCCCGGCGGTGGCGAGGCGCCCGGCCCGCACGACCGCGCGGACCTGGTGTTCACGGCCGGCCGCATCCGGTACCGCGACCAGCGCAAGCTCAAGGGCTGGTGGTGGGCGCGCTCGCCGGCCGAGGTCGACGACATCCTCGGCGACCTGGGACCGGACGCTGGCACGGTCGACGCGGAAACGTTCGCCGCCCTGCTCACCGCGCATCGCCGGGGCGTCAAGTCCGCGCTGCTGGCGCAGTCCGTGCTGGCCGGTCTCGGCAACCTGCTCACCGACGAGATCCTGTGGCAGGCCAGGATCCATCCCGCCCGGTCGACCAGAGACCTCACCGACCCGGAACTCGAGCGTCTGCACGCCACGATGCGGCGGGTCCTGCGCGATTCCGTGCCGGTCGGCCGGGTCCCCGACCAGCACGGCTGGCTCACCGGGCGCCGCGACGCCCCCGACCCGCACTGCACGCGCTGCGG
>JBAUUM010000608.1:0-3967 GCA_049582705.1 Actinocatenispora sp. | reverse complement strand
TGCCGCGCTGCTCGCGGCGGGTGCGGCGGCGAGCAGGGTCGCGCACAGGGCCGGGACCAGGGCGAGCGCGCGTCGCCGGAGTCCTCGCGTCGGACGGGCACGGGTGGGCAGCCGCACGAGGGCTCCTTCGTGAGGACGAGCGGTGCAAGGGTTTGCAACAACTTACTGAAATGTACTGACGGACCAGACCGGCGTAAAGGCCCCGAAACGCGCCGACCGGTGCGGTATCACCGCCGCTCGACAAGCTCCGGAACGTGCGTGACGTGACTGCGGGCCGGTGGGAGTGCCCGGCGTACCGCGACGCGGTGGAGCGGGAGGCCGGGGCGGGGCGGTCAGAAGGTCCAGCGGGTCTGGCTGAACGTGTCGCCCTTGCCGAAACCGAACACCGTCACCGGCGCCACCTCGTACACCAGGGCCTCGCCCGGCCCGTGTCGGAAGACGCCGTCGTGCACGGTGAACCGCCAGTCCTCCCCGTACTTGGCCACCCAGGCGTCGGCGAGCCGGTACAGCCGGGCGTCGTCGGTGACGCGTTCGGCGTCGCCCTCCAGTACCAGGTCCATGCCCTGACCGAACTCGTTGCGGCCGGTGGTCAGGACGCAGTGCCGGTTCTGCGCGAGGTTGCGGTTCTTGCGTTCCTCCGCGCCGGTGCAGAAGTGCAGCGCGTCGTCCAGCCAGACCGCCAGCAGCGGCGTCACGTGCGGCCGGCCGTCCGGCCGTACCGTGGACAGCCAGTACACCTCGGCGTCCGCCAGCCGCGCGCGGCCCTGCGTCCAGTCCACGGCCACCGCGCCGGTGCTGCTGTACCGGCCGTCCAGTTCCGCCACCGGCTCCGTGCGTGCCATCTGCCGCTCCGCTCCCTCGAGGACCCTGCCCTGGTACTGACCGTTCGGCAGCGGAAAATTCATCGGACGCCGTACTCCGCCGCCACCGGGTGACGTCGCGCCGGACCGGGCTGCCCGTCCCGGTCGACGACCGGGTGCCGCCGCCTCCGACGGTGTGTGCGGCGCCGACCGGTTTGTCGCTGGTCGGCCGGTTGCCGTACCGACCCGTCGGCTAGGCTGACCGACGCGGGGGCGGTAGCTCAGCTGGTTAGAGCAGGGGACTCATAATCCCTTGGCCGTGGGTTCGAGCCCCACCCGCCCCACCCAAACACCCTACTGACCTGCGGAAGCGCTGACCCGGCGCGCGGTTGCGCTGCTCTCCATGTGCCTTGTCGTAGAGCACGAGACTGCGCCAGCTGCGGCTTCTGCAATGTGGACCGTCATGCCCGTGCCGAATCGCCGGGCATCAGATGAGTGCATAACGCAATCTTTGCTCAAGACATGGATAGTGCTACGCTGCACTGACAGCATTGACCGAGTGTTCGGGATACAGAACATGTGTTCAGCATTGGATCGTGGTGACCGGACCGCGAAGGCGGTGATCCGGGACGAGGCGCTTCGCCTGTTCGCGGAGCACGGCCCCGATGCGGTGAGCCTGCGCCGGGTTGCCTCAGCGGCGGGCGTGTCGCCGGGCCTGGTCGTCCACCACTTCGCCAGCAAGCGGGGTCTGCGGCAGGCCGTCGACGCACACGTGGCGGCGATCTTCGACGGATTGTTCGCGGCGATGCCGGAGACGGACGAACTGTCGACCACGGCCGGGGCATCGCTGGCGGAGATCCTGGTCGGCGCACTGCCGCCGGATTCACCGGTGCCGGCGTACCTGCGCCGCCTGTGGCTGTCGGGCGACGCGGCCGGCCAGGCACTGTTGTCGCGCATGTTCGCGGCGACCCAGGGCACGGTCGAGCAGATGACGGCCGGCGGAATCATCCGGCACAGCGACGATCCGGCGGCCCGGGCTGCGTTCCTGATGGCTAACGACCTGGCCGTGCTGTTGCTGCGTGACCAGCTCACGGTCCTGCTCGGCATCGATCCGCTGACGCGCGAGGGCATGACGCGGTGGGCCCGGGTGGGCATGGACGTCTACCGGGACGGGTTGTTCACCGACGCGATCAACGACACCGACCGGGAGGCACTGTGAGCACGGCGGCGATTGTCTGCGACACGGTCAGCAAGAGGTTCGGTCCGGTACGGGCGGTTCGGCAGCTGAGTCTGCAGGTGCAGCCCGGCACGGTGGTCGGGTTCCTCGGCCCCAACGGTGCCGGCAAGACCACCACCATCCGGATGCTGACCGGGGCGCTGCGGCCGACCTCCGGCCGGGCATCGGTCCTGGGTGGCGTCCTGTCCCGGGACGTTGCCCTGCGCGGACGCGTCGGCTACCTGCCCGGCGACCTGCGGGTCGATCCGACAATGACCGGTGCCCAACTCTTCGGATGGTACGGGCGCCTTCGTGGCAACCTGAACACCTCACGGCTCGATGAACTGGTGAGCCGGTTGGGACTGGACCCTTCGCGGCCGTTCGGCACGTTGTCGAAAGGTAACCGGCAGAAGGTCGGGATTGTGCAGGCGTTCCAACACGACCCTGACGTGCTGATCCTCGACGAGCCGACCACGGGTCTGGACCCGCTCGTACAGCGGGAGTTCCTGACCCTGGTTCGGCAGGCCGCCCAGCGCGGCGCGGCGGTGCTGTTGTCCTCGCACGTACTGCCGGAAGTGGAACGCATCGCTGATCGGATCGCGATCATCCGCGACGGCCAGTTGGTCGCCGAGTCCACCGTCGACGAGCTGCTGGACCAGGCGCGGCGCCGGTTGGAACTGCGGTTCGCCGACACGGCCCCCGCCGACCTGTTCACCGGCATCGACGGTGTCATCGACGCCGAACTGGATGGACGGCTGGCCACGATCACCGTGCACGGGCCGGTCGGACCGGCGTTGCACGCCGCCACCACCCGGGCCACCCTGCTGCGCATCAACCCGGCCGGTGACGATCTGGAAGACCTGTTCGTCGCGCTCTACCAGCGACGCGACCAACCGGACAAGGAGAACTGATCATGGTCGGTATCGTGTGGCACGCGATCCGCCGCCGCCGCGCGGGTCTGCTGTGGTGGAGCGTCGGCATCGCCGCGCTGGCCGCGCTGTTGGCCGTCGCCTACCCGACGGTGCGCGGCAACTCCGAACTGGACAAGACCTTCGCCAACCTGCCACCAGGAGTGGAATCCCTGCTCGGACTGGGCGGCGGCAGTCTGCTGACGTCTCCGGCCGGCTACCTCAACAGTCAGTTCTTCGCCAACCTGCTGCCGATCCTCCTGCTGATCTTCGCCGCCGGGACGGCCGCCTGGTCGGTCGCCGGAGACGAAGCGGCGGGGACCTTCGAGCTGCTGGTCGCCAACCCGGTCAGCCGCGTCCGCGTCGCACTGGCCCGCTTCGCCGCGCTCGTCGTCCTGCTGACGGTCCTCGCCACGGTGGCCGCGCTCACTCTGATCGCCCTCGCCCCATCCACCGGCCTGGACAATGGCCTGTCTGCCGGGCATCTGGTCGCCGCGACACTGGCCGCGGCACTCGTCGCGCTGACCTTCGCCGCAGTCGCGTTCGCCATCGGCGCGACCACCGGGCGACGTTCCGCCGCGCTTGGGATCGCGTCCGGGCTCGCCGTCGCCGGCTACGTCATCGAAGGCCTCGCCCAGCAGGTGCCCGCGCTGCGGGTTGTGCGCGGCGGCAACCCCTGGCACTGGCTGCTGTCCGATGACCCACTGCGCCACGGACTGACCTGGCACACCTGGGCTCTGCCTCTGGTCGTGACGATCGGCCTCGTCGCCGCGGCCATGCCGTTCCTGACCCGTCGGGATCTGCACTGATTGATGGCCCGGTGGGGTTGTCGAGTCGGTCGATCTGGCGGCCTCGATGATGGTCGATCCGGTCGGACTTCGTGAGGCCCAAACGGTGCCCTGTGCACGTATCCGATCGACCACTGGGTGCATACACCATTTGGTGCAGGATGCACGTATTAGATCGGTGTGCCGATCAGCCCTCTCACCTGGTCATACGTGGACGACAGACCGGCCAGTACGTTCTCGGCCGCCGTTTCGATC
>JBAUUM010000607.1:0-5486 GCA_049582705.1 Actinocatenispora sp. | reverse complement strand
TCCTCGCCCTGGTCTCGCTCATGCTGCCGGTGGTGTACGTCGGGAAGTCCGAGGCCAGTGCGATCGCCACCTTCACCTTCCTGGACTACGGCACCGGCTTCCTCATCGCCGTCATGCTGGCCGTCGTACTGCTCGCGACGGCTGCGGTCACCCGCGGCCGGTACCATCTCGCGGCCCGGGTCGCGGGTGCGGTGACGGCGCTGTTCGGGCTGGTCGACGTGCTCGCCCAGTCGCCACGGGCGGATCTCTACGCGACCAACGTCTCCGCCGACATGCACGAGCAGCTCGCGGCACACGTCAGCACCGGGTACCTCGTCGGCATCGCAGCCGCGGTACTGCTGGTCGCCGCCTGCGCCCTCGTCCACCACGGTGGGACGGGCGGGTCCCCGCGTACCGCGCCGCGACAGCCGGGCTTCGGCGCCGCGCCGGCCGCGCACCAGCCGCCGACCCAGCAGTTCCCGGAGCTGCCGCAGCCGTACCACGAGCAGCAGGCGCTCCCGCCGTACCAGCACGCCCAGCAGCCGCACGCCCAGCAGGCCCACGCCCAGCAACCGCAGGGCCAGCCCGCGTGGGCGACGCAGCCGCCCCAGCCGCCGGTGCCGCAGGGCCAGCCACAACAGGGCCAGCCGCAGATGCCGCAGGGTCAGCCGCAGCCACCGCAGGGACTGCCGCCGCAGTCGGCGTACCCGTCCCAGCCCGGTCCGCAGCCTCCGCACGCCGACCGCGGCTGACGGCCACGACCGGCGGGCGTCCCGCCGGACCACCCCACGGCCGCCGTTCCGGGGCGATATCAGGTCCCATCGACCGGGGCCGTCCGGGTAGGCTCGCTGCGTGATTGACCTGCGACTGCTGCGTGAGAATCCCGACGTTGTCCGTGCCAGCCAGCGCACCCGGGGCGAGTCCAGTTCCCCGGTCGACGCGCTGCTGTCCGCGGACTCGCAGCACCGGGAGGCGCTCGTGCGCTTCGAGTCTCTGCGCGCGGAGCAGAAGCAGCTCGGCAAGCAGGTCGCCAGGGCCAAGGGGGACGAGAAGCAGGAGCTGCTGGCCCGTACGAAGGAGCTGGCCGCCGCGGTGAAGGCGGCCGACCTGACGGTGACCGAGACGCAGGAGTCGGTGCGGGCCGCGCACCTGGCCGTGCCGAACGTCGTCGAGGAGGGCGCGCCGGAGGGCGGCGAGGACGACTTCGTCGTCCTGCGGGAGGTCGGCGAGATCCGCGACCTCGGCGAGCGGGTGCGGGACCACCTCGAACTGGGCGAGCTGCTCGGCGCCATCGACATGGAGCGCGGCGCGAAGGTGTCCGGGGCCCGCTTCTACTTCCTGACCGGGGTCGGCGCGCTGCTGCAGATCGCGTTGTTCCAGCTCGCGCTGGCGCAGGCCACGCAGTACGGCCTGACGCCGATGATCACGCCGTCGCTGGTGAAGCCGGAGTCGATGGAGGGCACCGGCTTCCTCGGCGCGCACGCCAGCGAGGTGTACAAGCTGGAGGCCGACGACCTGTTCCTGGTCGGCACGAGCGAGGTGGCGCTGGCGGCGTACCACTCGGGCGAGATCCTCGACCTGACCGAGCCGAAGCGCTACGCCGGGTGGTCGTCGTGCTACCGGCGGGAGGCCGGCAGCTACGGGCGGGACACCCGCGGCATCATCCGGGTGCACCAGTTCGACAAGATCGAGATGTTCTCGTTCTGCCGGCCCGAGCAGTCGCACGAGGAACACCTCCGGCTGCTGGCCTGGCAGGAGGAGATGCTCGGCAAGCTCGAACTGCCGTACCGGGTGATCGACACCGCCGCCGGTGACCTCGGCAGCAGCGCGGCCCGCAAGTACGACTGCGAGGCGTGGGTGCCCAGCCAGCAGCAGTACCGGGAGCTGACCTCGACCTCCAACTGCACCACCTACCAGGCACGCAGGCTCGGTGTCCGGTTCCGGGGCGAGGACGGCAAGCCGCAGCCGGCGGCCACGCTCAACGGCACCCTGGCCACCACCCGGTGGCTGGTCGCGATCCTGGAGAACCACCAGCAACCGGACGGGTCGGTGCGGGTGCCCAAGGCACTCCAGCCGTACCTGGGGCGGGACCTGCTGGAGCCGGTCGCGCGCGGATGACGGAGAAGCCCGGACTCGTCGTACTGGACCTCGACGGCACCGTGGTGCCCTACAGCACCGGCGTCGACGAGCCGTCCGCGCGGGTACGGGACGCCATCGCCGGTGTCATCGCCGCCGGCATCCCGGTGACGGTGGCGACGGGCCGGGCCGTGTGGGGCGCGCTGCACGGGGTGCACGCGCTGGGCATGGTGACCGGCGGCCCGCTGTCCGTGGTCTGCTCCAACGGCGCGGTGCTGTACGACGTCGTCGCCGGCCGGGTGACCCACCGGGTCACGATCGATCCGGCTCCGGCGGTACGGGCGCTGCTGGAGGTGAATCCGCGGGTCGGGCTGGCGGTGGAGTACGGCACCGAGGGCTACCGGTACAGCGGCGCGTTCGAGCCGGACTTCGTGAGCAACTTCGTGGGCATGGTCGACGTGCCGACGCTGATTTCCGAGCCGACCGTGCGGCTGGTCTGCCGGCTGCCCGGCGACGACACCGACCCGGCCAAGTACGAGGGGCGTCGGCGTGCGGCGTTGGACCTGGTCACGATCGCGAACCTGGCCGCTCGCGGGTACAGCGCCGAGGTCGGCTTCTCCGGCTGGATCGACGTGGCGGCGCGCGGCGTGTCGAAGGCGTCCGGCGCGGCCGTGGTCGCCGCGACGCTGGGGGTCGACCGGTCCCGGGTGGTGGCCGTGGGTGACGGAACCAACGATCTCGCGTTGTTCGGGTGGGCGGGTCGTTCGGTCGCGATGGGTCAGGCGCCGGAGCGGGTCAGGGCGGCCGCCGACGAGGTGACCGGGTCGGTCGACGACGATGGCGTCGCACAACTGCTGGAGAGGTGGCTGGGGTGAGCGAGGCACTGCCGAAGCTGGTGGCCACGGATCTGGACGGGACGCTGGTCCGCACGGACGGCACGGTCAGCCGGCGTACCCACGAGGTGTTGGACCGGCTGCGGGCCAACGGGGTGGTCCTGGTCGGCGCGACCGGCCGTGGGCCGCGCCTGATCAACCTGACCCGCCGGGACCTCGGCCCGAGCGACTACCTGGTGCTCGCGCAGGGCGGGTTCTGCTACGACATGACCGGCGACGAGCCGGCTCTGCTGTACTCCGAGACGATGCCCGGCGCCGCATTGGCGCGGGCGGTCGCCCTGGTGGAGGCCGCGGCCGGCCCGGTGCAGCTGACGGTGGAGGCCCTGGCGGAGCCGGATGCTCCGCTGTGGCGGGATCCGGGGTTCGTCTGGCCGTACCCGGAGCCCACCGAGGAGCGGCCCCGGGCGCACTCGCTGCGGACGCCGGTGATCAAGGCGTTCCTGCGGTCCCCGACCCTGGACCTCGACGAGCTGCTGGCGATCTGCCGCGAGGTGGTCCCGCCGAAGCTGTGCGAGGCGAGCTCGCCGGGGGGCATGGTCGAGCTGGCCCCGCCGGGCTGCACGAAGGCGACCGGGCTGCAGTACGTGGCCGACGCGCTCGGCATCGGCCCCGGCGACGTCCTGGTCTTCGGCGACATGCCCAACGACGTGCCGATGTTCCAATGGGCCGGCCGGTCCGTGGCCGTGGCCGCCGCGCACCCCGAGGTGCTAGCGGTTGCGGATGCGGTGACCAGCGGTAACGATGACGACGGGGTGGCCGTCTACCTGGAACGGCTGCTCGAAACGTAGCCTGCCGCAGGGGAGCACGGATGTACCTCGTACGGTTCACCCACCCGCAGACCGGAGAGCCCGCCGTCGGGGTGTCCGACGGTGACGTGGTCACCGAGCTGCGGGACGTGACGGTCGCGGACCTGCTGGCCCTCGGGGCCGACGGGTTCCGGGCCGCGCTCACCAACGCGTCGGGCCCCACCCTGTCCGCCGCGGACCTGGCCTGGCTGCCGCCGGTGGACGGCCGTACCGAGGTGTGGGCGGCGGGCGTCACGTACCAGCGGTCCCGGCAGGCGCGGGTCGAGGAGAGCGGCCAGGCGTCGGTCTACGAGCTGGTGTACGAGGCGGAGCGGCCCGAACTGTTCTTCAAGGCACCCGCCTGGCGGGTCGTCGGCCCGGGGCAGCCGGTCCGGCTGCGCGCGGACTCCGGCAACGACGTACCGGAGCCGGAACTGGGCCTGGTGCTCGACCACACGGGCGAGATCGTCGGCTACCTGGTCGGCAACGACCTGACCTCCCGCGCGATCGAGGGGCAGAACCCGCTGTACCTGCCGCAGGCGAAGGTGTGGCGCGGTTCCTGCGCGCTGGGCCCCGGCATCCGGCCGGCGTGGGAGGTGCCGGACGTGGGCACCCTTGGCATCCACATGACGATCCACCGGGACGGCGAGGCGGCCTTCACGGGTCAGGCCAACACCTCCGAGCTGCACCGCACGCTGCCCGAGCTGGCCGGCTGGCTGTACCGGGAGCTGGACTTCCCGACCGGTGCGGTACTGCTCACCGGCACCTCCGTGGTGCCGGACCTGTCGTTCACGCTGCGGCCCGGTGACTCGGTCGAGATCACGGTGGACGGCGTCGGCACCCTGGCCAATCCGGTGGCCTGACTCGCGGTGGATTCGTACCCGGTGCGAAGATGCCGCGATGACAGTCCTTCGGGTGCGGGGGCGCGCACTGCCCACGGGTGAACCGGTCGACCTGTACGCCGACGGCGACCGGTGGCGGGTCGACCCGGTGCGCGGGGCCGAGCTGGTCGCCGAGGGCTGGTTGCTGCCGGGCCTGGTCGACGCGCACACCCATCCGGGTGCGGAGGCTCCCGGTGACCCGCTGGACGACGAGCTGCTCCGCTCGGACCTGCACCGGCACGTGCGTGCCGGCGTGACGATGATCAGGTCACCGGGCCTCGCGGAGGACCCGCCGGACTGGTTCGGGCGGGCCTCGGACGTACCGCGCGCGCTGCACGCGGGCCGGTGGATCGCCCAGCAGGGCCAGTTCTTCGACGGTTGGGGGCGCCGGCCGGACCTTGCCGACCTGGCCCAGACCGCCGCCGCGCAGGCGGCGCGTACCGGGTGGGCGAAGGTCATCGGGGACTGGGGTCCGGACGATCCGCCGGTGCCGGTCGAGGTGCTGCGGGACGTGGTCCGCCGGGTGCACGCGGTCGGCGGCCGCGTCGCGGTGCACTCGCAGCAGTCGGACGGCGGGGTGGCCGCGGTGGAGGCCGGGGTCGACTCGATCGAGCACGGCATGTCCCTGCACCCGGGCCTGGTGACCCGGATGGCGCAGCAGGGCATCGCGCTGACCCCGACCCTGTCGGTCATCAACCGTTCCCTGGAGAGGGTCTGCCCCCGGGAGGACAGCCCGCGCAAGCGTTGGTACATCGCGGGGGCCAGCGTGCACGGCCAGCTCGCCGCCGCGGCGGCCGAGGCGGGCGTGACGCTGCTGGCCGGTACGGACAGCCGGCCGCACGGCCGGGTCGCGGACGAGGTGCGGGCGCTGG
>JBAUUM010000606.1:0-2643 GCA_049582705.1 Actinocatenispora sp. | reverse complement strand
CGGCACCCGGTACGGCCGGCGGCGCGCCGGGCAGGTACGGCTGCAGCAACGCGTTGAGGTACGAGTCGAACCAGCGCCCGTTTCCGAGCACGTTGGTGAACGCGTCCAGGAACGGCGAGAGGTTCTTGATGGTCTTCGTCAGGTTGTCCCGGTTGCGTTGCAGGACACCGACGACACCGCGCAGTTCCTTCAGCGCCGGGTTGAGCTGCTTCTGGTTGTCCGTCACCAGGCCGTCGAGCTGCTTCGCCAGCTTGTCGGTGTTCACCAGGAGCGCGTGGATCGCGGCCCGCCGCTGCTTCACCTCACCGAGCAGCAGGTTGCCGTCCTTCAGCAGTTTCTTGAACTCCTCGCTGCGGTCGGCCAGTACGCCGGTCACCCCGCGGGCCCGGCGGAGCAGCTCGCGCAGCGCGGCGTCCCGACTGGCCACGGTGCGCGACAGCCGGGACAGGCCGGTCAGCGAGCCACGGACGTTCGGCGGTGTGTCCGCCAGCGTGTCCGACAGCACGTCGAACGCCTTCGCCAGCTGCTTGGTGTCGATCTGGTCGACCGTGTCGGCGAGACCGTTGACGGCCTGCACGACGTCGAACGGCGACGAGGTACGCGACCGCGGGATCTGCTCGCCGGCGTTCATCCGGCCCGGCCCGGCCGGATCCAGACCGAGGAACTTCTGGCCCAGTACCGTCTTGATCCGGATCATCGCCTCGGTGCGGCGACCGAAGGACACCCCGTTGTCGACCCGGAACTCGACCCGCACCTGCGGCTTGCCGTCATGCTGGTCGAGGTCGACGGCCGTCACCTTGCCGACCTTCACCCCGGCGATGCGCACCTCGTTGTCGGCCTGCAGGCCACTGGCGTCGCTGAACGCCGCGGAGTAGGTGTCACCGCTGCTGAGTACCGGAAGGCTGTCGGTGTTGAACGCGGCCAGCATCGTCGCGGCGAGCAACGCGAGCCCGGCCGCGCCGATGACGAACTGGTTCCGCTCCCGGAACGGCTTCACCGTCCACCTCCCCCGCCGCCGCCACTCTGCTGGCACCGCGCCGCCGTCGAGTTGAAGGTCGCCGGGTTGACCGCGCCCACGCCGGGTACGCCGACCGTGCCGTCGAAGTTGCACATGTAGAAGTTGAGCCAGGAGCCGTACGAGGCGACCCGGGCCAGCGCCGCCGTGCGCACCGGCAGGCGCGCCAGGGTGCCCTCGATGACGTCGGTGTTCGCGTTCAGCGTGGTGGACAGCTTGCGCAGCTGCACGATGTCGGCCTTGACCGACGGCCGGGCCCCGGACACCAGGTCCGCGGTCTCGCCGGCGAGGTCACCGATGCTCTGCACCGAGTCGCCGATGACCTTGCGGTCCGCGGCGAGCCCGGAGACGAAGTCCTGCAGCGAGCCGATCACGTCGGACAGCTTGCGGTCCCGGGCGTTCAGGGTGGCGAGCACGTCGTTGAGGTTGTCGATCACGCGACCGATCACCTTGTCGCGGTCGGCGAGCGTGTTGGTCAGCGACGCGGTGCGGGACAGCAGGTCGTTGACCGTGCCGCCCTCGCCCTGCAGCACCTGGATGATCTCGTACGAGAACTTGTTCACGTCGTCCGGTGAGAGTCCGGCGAACAGCGGCTGGAAACCGTTGAACAGCACCGTCAGATCCAGCGCCGGTGTGGTGTGCGCCAACGGGATCACGCCGTTCTGCGGCAGCTCACCGTGATCCTCGCCGGGGCCGCGGGACAGTTCCACGTACCGCTGGCCGATCAGGTTGCGGTAACGGATCTTCAGCCTGGCCGAGGCGGGCACCGCGATCGAGTCGTCCACGGTGAAGACGACCTCCGCGACCTTCCCGCGGACCAGGTTGATGTCCTTGACCTGCCCGACGCTCACGCCGGCGATGCGGATGTCGTCGCCCTGCAGCAGCCCGGTCACGTCGGTGAACTCGGCACGGTACCGGTGGCCGCCGAACCAGCCGAGCGA
Source organism: Actinocatenispora sp. (assembly GCA_049582705.1). Taxonomy (GTDB): domain Bacteria; phylum Actinomycetota; class Actinomycetes; order Mycobacteriales; family Micromonosporaceae; genus Actinocatenispora. The sequence goes on along the minus strand of JBAUUM010000606.1, from coordinate 687 downwards.
GCCGAGGGTCTGCGCCAGCAGACCGGTCACCGCGATGGTGACCACGGCGAACACGGTCAGCTTGATCAGCGGCGGCAGCACGCTGCGGCTGCTGGCCCGGGCGCTCATGTCCGACCCCACTTCACCACGGGTGGCCTACCGGTACGGGCCGCGCCCGACCGGGAGGTCCACCGCATCCGTTGTCTCACGAGGCATTCACCACCGCTCCGCGCATCAGGGGGCCCCACAGCAGGTCGTCGATGTCGCCGAGCCGGGTCACGTCACGACCGGTCGCCGCCGCGACCAGTGGGTTGACCACGTGGCGCTCCTCGCTGGTGCCCGAGTACCCCATCGTCAGGTCCTCGTCGCCGCCGCCCTGGCCGCCGGTGCCGGGAATGGCCAGGCCACCCGCCGTCGCGCCGCCGTCGGTCACGGGGCCGCCGGGATGGTTCGTGCCGTACTGGTAGCCGTCTCCGACCTGGTACGAGGGGAACGGCGACGGCGGGCCGGGCAGGCCACGGCAGTTGGGTCCGCTGTCGGAGAGGTTCTGCGGCTCATCACCAGCCACGTACTTCCCACTGTCCCGCGTGATCTCCAACGAAATATGCAACCGCCCCGTACCAAACGCATCCGAAATACGCCGCTGCAACGCCACCATCCCCGACGTCAAACACGGATACTCCGGCGAATACTCCGCCAACACCGACA
>JBAUUM010000605.1:0-1624 GCA_049582705.1 Actinocatenispora sp. | reverse complement strand
GTCCTGGCCGGCAGCACCACCGACGGCGAGGACTGGACCCTCGTCGCGCTGCCCTTCATCTCCCAGCGTTACGCGGTGCGTGCCACCGAGATGTTCCAGCTCACCGGCGCCGAGGCGAACCAGACGTACGCCGACCACCTCGGCCGGCTGCTCGACCGGCTCACGGAGTCGTTCCGCCCCGGCGCGGTCAACCTCATCGCCGCGCACCTCACCGTGGTCGGGGCGAAGTCCGGCGGCGGCGAACGGGAGGCGCACACCATCCAGGCGTACGCGGTCCCCGCGACGCTGTTCCCCTCGACCGCGCACTACGTCGCCCTCGGCCACCTGCACCGCCGGCAGGCCGTGCCCGGCCCCTGCCCCGTGCGGTACAGCGGCAGCCCGCTCGCGATCGACTTCGGCGAACAGGACAACACCCCGGGCGTACTCATCGTGGAGGCGACGGCCGGCACGCCGGCCCAGGTCCGCGAGGTCCCCATCACCAGCGCCCGGGCCCTGCGCACGGTGCGGGGCACCGTCGACGAGTTGGCGGCGATGGCCGACCGGCTCGGCGACGCCTGGCTGCGGGTGTACGTGCGGGAGCGGCCCCGTGCCGGGCTGCGCGAGCGGGTGCAGGAACTGCTGCCCGGCGCCCTGGAGGTCCGCATCGACCCGGAGATGCTGGCCGCCGACGGCACCGGGACGCCCCGGGCCAGCCGGGCCGGGCAGAGCCCGCGCCAGCTGTTCGCCGACTACCTGACCGAGTCGGGGCACGAGGACCCGGCGGTGGCCGAACTGTTCGACCGGTTGCACGAGGAGGTCAGCTGATGCGGCCGGTACGGCTGGACCTGGCCGGCTTCACGGTCTTCCGGGAACACACCACGATCGACTTCACCGGCGCGGACTACTTCGTGCTGCTCGGGCCCACCGGGTCCGGCAAGTCGACGGTGCTCGACGCGATCTGCTTCGCTCTGTACGGCACGGTGCCGCGCTGGGACCACCTGCGTTCGGTGGAGAACGCCCTGTCCCCCTCCGCCGGCGAGGCCCGGGTCCGGCTCGTGTTCGAGTCGGCGGGCCAGCGGTACGTCGCCAGCCGGGTCCTGCGGCGCAGCCCGCGGGGCAAGGTCACCACGGTCCGGGCGGGCCTGGAGCGGCTGTCCGCCGACTTCGATCTGTCCACACTGGACTCCGATACCCCGGGCGGGGCGGAGCTGGGCGAGGTACTGGCCGGCACCCCGTCGGAGATGCTCGACGCCGTGCCGGCCGCGGTCGGCCTGCCGTACGAGCAGTTCACCACCTGCGTGGTGCTGCCGCAGGGCGAATTTGCCGAGTTCCTGCACGCCAAGCCGGCCAAGCGGCAGGAGATCCTGGTCAACCTGCTCGGCCTGCGCGTCTACCAGCGGATCGCGGAACGGGCCCGGCAGGCGGCCAAGGAGGCCGACAGCGACGTGCGCGCGGTCGACGCGCTGCTGGACGGCATGCCCGACGCCACCGAGCAGGCGGTCAGCGAGGCGGCCGAACGGGTCGACCAGCTCCGCGGGCTCGCCGAGGCGGTGGCCGTGGCGGTGCCCGACCTGACCCTGGCCGACACGGTCGAGCGTTTCGCCGATTTGCTTGATCACGCGGAGCGGCCCGTGCTGCTCTACTG
>JBAUUM010000604.1:0-9879 GCA_049582705.1 Actinocatenispora sp. | reverse complement strand
CGCGGCGCTCGCCGCGACATCCGGTGCGCCCGCCCGGGCCACCCACGCCAGCACGGCCCAGCCGGCGTTCCACCGGACCCGGTCCGGTCGCCGCCGTACCGCGGCCACCACCGCGGACAGCACGGCGAGCTGGCGGTCCCCCCGCGTGGGCAGCGTGCCGGTTCCCGGATCCGCGAGCAGGTCCTCCGGATCGGGCAGGTCCCGCGCGTCCGCATGGGCCAGCAGCTCCAGCGCCACCCCGTCGCCGACGGTGCCGGCCAGTACGGCGAGACGGGCGTCGCGGGACGCTCCGGCGGCCAACGCCACCGCGAGCAGCCGCACCGCCATCTCCCAGGTACGCGGTGAGGGCCACGCCCCGCCGCGCTGCGCGGTGTTCTTCGGCATCTGGTGCGCCAGGCCCGGCCGGACCGTCAGGAACTCGGTCACGGTGGCGCGGGCCGTGGCGACCGCGTCGGCGACGCGGTCGGGATCCACCAGCGGTACCGGGATCTCGGGCCACACGCCGGACAGACCGCGCGCCACGGTCGCCGGCTGGTGCGTCCACTGCAGGTGCACGAACCGGTTGGCCAGCGGAGCGCTCAGCTGCCAGCCGTCCGCGGCGCTGGAGGCGGGGTTCGCCGCGGCCACCACCCGTACCCGCGGCGGCAACGGCAGGCTGCCGACCTGCCGCTCCAGTACCACCCGTAGCAGCGCTGCCTGTACCGCGGGCGGTGCCGAGGACAGTTCGTCGAGGAACAGCAGCCCGTCGCCGCGGCGGGCCAGCCGTACCGCCCAGTCCGGTGGCGCCATGGTCACCCCGTTCTCGGCGGAGTCCGCCCCGATCATGGGCAGGCCCGCGAAGTCGGACGGGTCGTGCACGCTGGCGATGACGGTCTCCAGGGGCACCCGGAGCGCACCGGACAGCGCGGCCAGCGCCGAGGACTTGCCGATGCCGGGCTCACCCCACAGCAGCACGGGCAGGTTGGCCAGTACGGCGAGCGCCAGCGCCTCCAGCTGCGGGTCGGATCCTGGTTCGGTGCCGGTGGTGCGGGTCTGGTCGATCAGGTCGTCGGCGGCGTCGAGCGGGTCGGTTCGGGTCTGGATACTCATCGATCACCTCTTCCTCTTCCGGGGTCGTGGATCGGCCTGTTCCCGCGGGCCGGGGCGCGGTGTACTGGCGACGACCACGGGGCCGCCGCGCGCGATGTCCAGGTCGGGGCGGACGGTGCGGGCCAGGTACGCGGCGCTGTCGTACACCTCGGGGTCGCCGGGGTCGGCGCCCAGGTCCAGCAGCGCGTCGACGAGCGCCGCGTCGGCCCCGTCGGAGACCACCCGGTACAACGGATTCCGGCCGTGTCCGTCCCGTGCGTCGACGGGCAGCGCCGCGCCCAGCCGGGGCAGCAGCGCCCGATGGTCCAGCCCGGCCAGTGCGTGCAGCAGGGTGGCCCCGTCGGCCAGCGGCACCGTGGCGGGCAGCCCCTCGTCGAGCAGCCGGAGCAGGTTCACCGAATCGGCGTGCCGGACGTACTCCAGCGCGTCGAGCCGCATCCGGGCGAGCGTCACGGGCGTGGGGCCGGTGCCCCGCCGCCAGGAGTCGGTGACCGTGAGGCACGGCGACAGGGGGCCGCCCAGCCGGGCCAGCAGGCGCTCCCGGCGCTGGTCGGCGGGTGGATGGTCGGGCGCGGTCAGCGCGCCGTCGACGGTGGCGAGCCGGTGCCGGGCACCGAGCGCGCAGCGCACCCGTACTGGCCTCGGGTGCGCCGGTGCCGGCGGTCCCGGCGTCCGCGCGTCCCGTTGCGGGAAGAGGGCCCGGTGCACCAACGGATGCAGCTCGTCGGGGTCGAGTTCACCCCTGCGCAGCAGGTCCAGGTCGGGCAGCCGCCGCCAGGACGCCTCGGGCAGCAGGGGCAGCCGTCCGTGGTTGCCACGCGCGGTGAGCTCGACGCGGCCCGACGCATGGATCCGCAGCGCCAGGCCGTGTCCGGGCAGCAGCAGCGCCGCTCGGCCACCGGTCGCCGCGAGCAGACCCCGGGTCTCCGGCAGCAGCCGGCCGAGCTGTACCGGTAACCGGTCGAGCACGTCGCCCACCCGGCGCCCACGGCGGCGCCCGGTGACGGTCAGCCCGGCCGCCTGCCAGGCGTCCCGGGTGTCCGCATGCTCCGCGAGCGAGGTCAACCACTCGGTGCGGGCCGCGGCGTCACGTACGGCGGACGGGTACGGCCCGGCCCGGCGGGTGCCGTCCGGCTCGAAGAACGGTGTCCGGCGGTCCGAACCGCCGCAGCGGATGCGCAGTTCGTCGGTGTGCCGGGCGTCCCACAGGTGCCGGTGCAGATCGAATCGGAACCGTCCGGATACGTTGCCGGGCAAGAGATCCAGCGTGAGGTGTTCACCGGTGCCGGAGCGGGCCACCAGCAGCAGGCCCGGGCCGGTAGCCGTCGGTCGCGGATAGCCGGCGAGTACCACGGTCCGGCCGGGTACCAGGACACCCTGATCGGGCAGCGATCGCGGGAAGTGCCAACGCAGCAGGTCGGGCGCGAGGTGGGTGAGGTCCGCCTCGACGCGTCCGGCGAGCAGTGGCCCGTACCGGCGGCGTGCCCCGGTGAGGTCAGGGGCGACGGTGACCCGTGCGGCCCGACACGCGCCCGGCCAGTCGCCCGCTGCGCGGCGTTCGGTGGCGCTGTCGATCATCCATCGTGGTACCGCGAAGCGGCGGACCCGCCGCCACACGTCGACCACGGTCTGCGGGAGGACAACCGCCCCGCCAACGGTTTTCGGGCCGGCCACTAACCCTTCCGGGAGGGCCGCGCCTCCAATCCACTCTGTGTCAGCATCGCCGAGGATTGTGCCGCAGAACGTGGGGCGCACGCAAGCCCGACGGCCGGTTCGGCGCGACGACCGGGGTCGACGTGCGCGGCCGTGCACAATGGAGCGCGTGACTCAGGCGCGAAGGGGCTCCCAGGCCTGGCGGCGTCGTCAGCAGCGACAGGCCGCCGGGTTCGACGCGATCGGTGCCCGCTACGACGAGGTGTTCCCGCACAAGGACGGTCAGGTGTACGCGGGCGAACTGCTGCTGCGGCGCATCCCGCCCGCGGCACGGGTCCTCGACGTGGGCTGCGGCACCGGCCTGCCCACCGCCGCGCAGTTGGTGGCGGCCGGATGTCAGGTCACCGGGATCGACATCTCCCCGGTGATGCTCGAGCTGGCCGTCCACAACGTCCCCGAGGCGACCTTCCTTCCCGCCGACGTGCTGGACATCGGCCGCAACCTCGGCGAGTTCGACGCCGTGGTGGCGTTCTTCTCGCTGCTGATGCTGCCTCGCGAGGAGATCGTGCGTGCGCTCGGCGCGCTGCGCGAGGTGCTGCGCCCCGGCGGCTGGCTCGCGCTGGGCATGGTGGAGGCCGATCTCGACGACGTCGAGCTGCCGTTCCTCGGCGCGCCGCTGCGGCTCACCGGCTGGCTGCGCGACGATCTGCGCACTGTGTTGCACCGGGCCGGGTTCACCGTCGAGGTGGAGGACACCCGGTCCTACCAGCCGCCCACCCCGGACGTCCCGCCGGAGACCCAGCTGTTCTTCGTGGCCCACCGCGACTGACCGGCCGCTGCCGGTACGCGGTCAGCGATGCCGTGACCGCAACTCGGCGCGGCGGACCTTGCCGGTGGCCGAGCGCGGCAGGTCCGCGACGAACTCGATGTGCCGCGGATAGGCGAAGCGTGAGTACCGCTCGCGGGCGAACTGCCGGATCTGCTCGGCGAGTTCGTCGCTCGGCCGGTAGCCGTCGGACAACTGGACCCAGGCCTTGACGGCCTGACCGCGGACGGCGTCCGGGACTCCGACGACGCCGACGTCCGCGACCGCCGGATGCGCCCGCAGGGCACCCTCCACCTCGTTGGGTCCGACCCGGTAGCCGGACGTCTTGATGACGTCGTCGGTCCGGCCGAGGAACCAGAAGTAGCCGTCGTCGTCGATCCTGGCGTGGTCGCTGGTGTGGTACCAGGTGCCACCGAACACCCGGTCGGAGTCCTCGGGGCGGTTCCAGTACCCGAGCGGGAACTGCGGATTCGAGCGTGCCCGCAGGCAGATCTCGCCCACCTCCCCGGTCGGCACCGGGGCGCCGTCGGGGTCCAGCACCTGGACGTCCCAGCCGGGCAGCGGCCGCCCCATCGACCCGGGCCGGACGGGTACGTCGGGGAAGTTGCCGACCAGCGGGTAGGACTCGGTGGAGCCGTAGTAGTCCAGCGGTGTGATGCCGAACTGGCCCCGGAACCAGTCGATCAGGTCGGCGGTGAGCGGCTCGTTGGACGAACAGACCACCCGCAACGCCTGCGGGTACCGGACGCCAGCGTCGGGGAGCGCGGCGGCCGTCTTGCGCAGGAACGTGGGGTTGACCAGCGCGGTGGTGACCCCGTTGCGGGCCATGCTGGCGAACAGGCCGTCCGGGTCGAAGCCGCGGTCCGGCCGGTACACCAGATGGGTGGCGCCGGCCCGCAGCGGACCCATCAGCTTCGCCATCGACCACGCCCAGTCCCCGGCGCCGTAGAACACGTCACCGGGCCGCAGCCGATGGCAGTACTGGAACTCGTTGTGCCCCAGCAGGGTCCGGTGCGCGTGCACGATGCCCTTCGCCGCGCCGGTCGTACCCGAGGTGTAGAAGATCAACGCCGGATCGTCGGCGGCGGTGTCCACGGTGGTGAACGATGGTTCGACGGAGTCGATGGCCGGATCGTCCACGTCGAGCACGGTGCCGGTGAAGGCGGCGGCACGCCCCAGCGCCGCGGACTCGGTGACCAGTACGGCCGCGCCCGAGTCGGCGAGCCGTGCCGCGATCGGCTCGTCGGCCCACAACAGCGACATCGTGACCAGAACGGCGCCGGTACGCAGCACGCCGAGGTAGGTGGCGGGCGTGTCCGGCCGCTGCGGCAGCAGCACCGCGACCCGGTCACCGGGTCGGACGCCCAGCCGCCACAGGCGCGCGGCGACCTGCCGGGACCGGTCCTGCACCTCGCCCCACGGTACGACCCGGTGCGTGCCCCGGTGGTCCTCGAAGACCAGCGCCGGTCGGTCGCGCTCGTGGCGGTCGGCGACGTCCGCCGCCATGTTGTAGCGCTCGGGCACCCGCCAGCGGTGCTCCGCCCGCATCCGCTGGTACGTGTCGCTGCCGGGACCGGTCATCTGTGCGGCTCCTCGTCTGGTCAGCGGCGGTGCCCGGCCAGGAACCGGGCCATCTCGCGTTGCGGTTCACCGGTCGAGTACGCCGTCCCGTGCACCCGTTTCGCCGCGTCGATCGCGTCGCTGAGCGAGGCGTCGTCGAGTTCGCGGATCCGGCGTTTGGTCAGCGCGACGGCCCCGGGTGGCAGCTCGGCCAGCCGATGCGCCTGTTCCAGCGCCGCCGGCAGCACGTCAGCCTCGTCGACGAGCCGGGTGATCAGGCCGAGGCGCTGTGCCTCGGCACCGTCGAGGAGTTCGCCGGTGAGCGCCAGTTCGGTGGTCTTGGTACGGCCGAGTACGTCCCACATCGCCCAGATCCCGGTGATGCTCGGGATCCCGGACAGCACCTCGGGCTGCCCGATGCGTACGCCGGGGTGCCCGATGCGCAGGTCGGCGAGCAGCGCGAACTGGAAGCCGGAACCTGCCACCACCCCGTTGAGGGCAGCCACGGTGGGCTTGTCCACGCCGCGCAGCGCGCGGTAGAGGCGGTCGAAGTCGTCGATCCAGGCATCGGACGCGGCACGGTCGTCGGCGTCGATGGCCGCGGTCTCGGCGAGGTCCTGGCCGGCGCAGAACGCCCGCCCGGCACCGGTGATGACGATCGCACCGCAGTCCGGGTCGTCGCCGAGCCGGTGCAGGACCTCGACCAGTCTGGCGCGCATCGCGCCGGTCCAGGCGTTGAGCTTGTCGGGTCGGTTGAGCGTCACGACCGCGACGTCGTGGTCGTGGTGCAGCAGGACGGTGTCGTCCACGGGTCTTCCTCCGCCGCCTCGTCTGTCAGGGGTCAGGTGGCGCGCCGGTACCGCGCCGGGTCAGAACACGGCAGACTCCACCGCGAGGTCACCCTCGGCGAACCGGCCCAACCGCAGCGCGGACAGGTCCCGCGCGCCGGACCGGCCCAGCAGCCGGCGTGCCACGTGGTCGCCGATCACGGGAGCCTGCATGAAGCCGTGGCCGGAGAAACCGACCAGGTTCCACCAGCCGGGCACCTCGCACGGCCCGACGATGGCGTGGTCGTCCGGGGTCATCTCCCGCAGCCCGCACCAGCCGGAACGGATGTCCGCGTCGGCCATCCACGGCAGCCGGTGCACCAGCGCGGTGATCACGCCCTCGGTGAGTTCCCAGCGCACGACGGCCTCCTCGCCGGCGGGCGCGTCCCGGTCGTTGCCGCCCACGATGCCGCCGCTCACCTCGGGATGCAGGTACGCGCCCGTCGGCAGGTCGACGGTGAGCGGCAGGTCGCCGCGCAGCTGCGGCAGCGGCCCGATGCCGAACGCCTGGCGCGGGTGTGGTTCCACCGGTAGGTCCAGGCCGACCAGGGCGCCGACGGAGCGGGCCCACGGGCCGGCCGCGTTCACCACGAGCTCGGCCGGATGACGGCGGCCGTCGCCGGTGACGACACCGGTGACCGCGCCGTCGGCGCCGCGCTGCACGGCGGTGACCCGCGTGTTCTGTTCGATGCGTACGCCACGGCGGCGGGCCTGCCGGGCGAACGCGGCGACGGCGTCCGCGGGCGAACCCGACCCGTCGCTCGGACAGTACGACCCGCCGTGCAGGCCGTCGGTGTTGAGACCGGGGACAAGGTCGGTGAGCGCGTCCGGGGCGAGAAGTTCGACGTCGACGCCGAGCCCGCGCTGCATGTCCACGTTCTGCCGGAACTGCTGGTACTGCGCGGCGGAACCGAGCAGGAACAGGTACCCGTGCTGGCGGAACGCGAACGGTTCGCCGACCCGCTCGGCGAAGTGCTCGAAGTACCCGACCGCCTCGTGCGCGATGTCGGCGTTGACCGGGCTGGAGAACTGCTGGCGGATGCCGCCGGTGGCCTTGGCCGTGGCGCCCTCGCCGAGCAGTCCCGCCTCCAGCACCGTGACGTCGGAGTGCCCGTACAGGGCCAGGTGGAACGCCAACGAGCAGCCGACGATCCCGCCGCCGACGATGACGACGGGGCCGCCGGAGAAACCGTCGCCGGTCACACCGCCACCTCCGGTGCCGCGTCGTGCCCGGACCGTACGCCGGAGCGCAGCCAGCCAATGAGCGACGTCGCGTCCCACACGGGCCGGGAGGTGGCCTGCCGTACCGCGTCGGAGTACGGCGGCAGGTTCGTGCACTCGAACACGAACGCGCCGATGTCGGGTGCGTGCCCGACGGCGTCGAGCGCCGCCGCGACGACCTCCCGCTGCGCGCGGTCCTGGTCCAGGACGTCGATCTCCTCGACGATCATCGGGTAGAAGTGCTCCGTGTCCTCCAGCCCGGCCACCACCACGCGCGGAAGTTCGTCGGCGGTGACGCCCGCGGCGGCGAAGTGCGCCGGGGTCAGCGTGGCGGCGTTGACGGTCAGCACACAGACCCGCTGGTCGGCCCGCAGCGTGCGCAGTACCAGCGGGATCTGCATCAGGCTGGAGGTGGCGACCGGTACCGGCGCCTCCTCGGCGAGTTCCCGCTGGAAGATCGCGAGGAAGCCACAGCAGGTGGTGACGGTGCGGACGCCGCCGCGCAGCAGGGTCCGCATCGCCGCCCGCGCGTTGTCCAGCAGCCCGCCCGCGCAGCGTTCGACCACGAGTCGGGTCGCGGCGCCGGGGATGACGGCGTACTGGACCGGGAAGGCGAACGTCGCCGGGTTGCCGACGTCGCCGCGGGGGCGGGGCAGCTGGTTGTCCAGCAGCAGTACCCCGACGTCCGGGCCGGGTGCGCTCACAGCGCCAGCTCCTTGCGGTTCGTCTCGCGCAGCAGCGCGACGGCGATCAGCGAGATGACCGCACCGACGACCAGGTACAGCGACACGGCCTTGGGCGTGCCGGTCGCGCTGACCAGCGCGGCGGCCACCACGGCGGCCGGGGCGCCGGCCACCACGCTGGACATCTGGTACGCCAGCGACGATCCGGTGTAGCGCAGCCGGGCCGGGAACTGCTCGGCGTACACGCTGCCGTTGACGGCGCTGGTCGGCGCGTGCCCGATGCCCAGACCGACCAGGATCGCCAGCATGATCACCGCCTCAAGTCTGGTGTCCAGGGCCCAGAAGAACGGGAACGCGAACAGCCCCATGAACAGCGTGCCGATGGCGTACACGGGGCGTCGCCCGATCCGGTCGGACAGCCGTGCCCAGAACGGGATGGTGACGAGCTCCAGCCCGGCGCCCAGCAGTACTCCGGCGAGCGCCCAGCCGCGTGGCAGGTGCAGTTCCTCGGTGACGTAGACGAGCACGTACACGGTGAACATGTAGTACGCGATGGTCGCGCCGAACTGGACGAAGATGAGCAGGACGACCGAGCGCAGGGAGGTGCGCAGCACCTCACCGATCGGCAGCTTGGCCACCTTGTGCTCGTCCTCGACGGCCTTGAACTGGGGGGTCTCCTCCAGCTTGGACCGGATCCAGAGCCCGATCAGGACGAGCACGCCGCTGCACAGGAACGGGATCCGCCAGCCCCAGGAGAAGAACGCGTCGTCGGGCAGGGCGGAGAACAGCGCCAGCATGCCGGCGGAGCAGAGCTGCCCGGCGGGCACGCCCATCTGCATGGACGAGGCGAAGAGGCCCCGGCGATCGTGCGGCGCGCTCTCCACGACGACGACCGCGGCGCCGCCCCATTCGCCGCCGAGCCCGATGCCCTGCACGATGCGCAGCAGGACGAGTAGGACCGGTGCCGCCGCGCCGATGGTGTCGAAGGTGGGCAGGCAACCGATCAGGAACGACCCGCCACCCATCAGCATCAGCGTGATGACCAGCATCGTCTTGCGGCCGAACCGGTCGCCGAAGTGGCCGAAGATGATGCCGCCGAGCGGCCGGAACAGGAACGAGACGCCGAAGGTGGCCAGCGACACGATCGTGGCGACGCCGCCGCCGTACCCGTGGAAGAAGAGCGTGGGGAACACCAGGGCGGCGGCACTGCCGTACAGGAAGTAGTCGTACCACTCCATCGAGGTGCCGAGGAAGCCGGAGAGCGCCGCCCGGCGGGCCAGGCGCAGCGACGCCCCCGGTGGTGTGTCCGCCGGGGCGGTGGAGACGGGCGGGGCGTCTGACATGACTACCTCCAGGTCGTGCGACCACGGTGCTACCGGAGTTGCATGCAGAGCAGTATGCTTCTCTGTATGCAGAGAGTCAACGGTGGTGCCGACTGGCGCGGAGCTGATCTCCTCGTCGAGTCGCTGGTGCGGTCCGGCGTGCGCGACCTGTTCGGGGTGCCCGGTGACACTGGCGTCGCGTTCTACGACGCGTTGTCTTCCCGGGCGGAGGAGATCCGACACGTCCTCGCCCGTGACGAGCGGCACGCCGCGGCGATGGCCGATGCCTACTCGCGGGTCACCGGGCGCGTCGGCTGCGTCGAGGTGTCCTCCGGCGGAGGTACCACCTATGTGGTGGGCGGCCTCGGCGAGGCGTACGCGTCCGGGGTGCCGCTGCTCGTGGTGACCAGCGACATCCACCGCGGCTCCCGGGGCACCGGGGCGCTCACCGAGATCGACCAGGAGGCCCTGTTCTCCGCCGTCACCAAGCGGGCGGTGGCGGTCGGTCGGGCCGAGGAGATCCCGTCGGCCGTCGCGACGGCCCTGCGGGTGGCGACGTCCGGTCGGCCCGGCCCGGTCGCCCTGATCGTCCCCGAGGACGTACTGGACGACATCGTCGCCAGCGCGCCGCTGCCCGCGGAGGACCGGCTCCCGGTGCCGCACGACCGGCCGGCCGCGCCCGGTCCCGACGTCGAGGC
>JBAUUM010000603.1:0-14590 GCA_049582705.1 Actinocatenispora sp. | reverse complement strand
GAGCGTCCCGTAGTGCGCGTCGAGCTGCTCGTACATCCGCCAGGTCAGCGCGTTGCGGATCCGGGGGTTGTGCAGGGTGAGGGTGGCCACCGGCCCCCGTCGTTCGAGGTCGACGCGGTCAGTCACGGTGCTCCCCCGTGTGCCGGCCGGTTCGTTCGCGATGCGTCATAGGGTCCATGGTGGTGGGGAACCGGGGATCCCGCAGCCGGGACTCCGGGCCCGGTGCCAACGTGACCGTTGCCAGCGGCGCTGGTCGCCCAGGGCCGGGTGACCGTCGGGCGACGATCGGAGCAGTATGGGATAAAAGTCGCATACCAGTGCGATGGCCGTGATGACCTGTCATCGACCACGAGCGATGTGTCGGAACGCCGCAGGGCGGAGACGTCCTTGCGGACCACAGGGAGCGCGCGGAGTCGACCCGCGCGGGAAGGGAGGACCGTGGAGACCGCGCTCGACGGGTTGCGTGACCGTCTGCCCAGCACCGCGCTGGTCACCGACCCCGACGTCATGCAGGCGTACCGGTACGACAACGCCGATCTCGCCGAGGCCGGCCAGCCGCTCGGGGTGGTGCTCGCCGCCGGTACCGGGGACGTCGTGGAGACTCTGCGCTGGGCCACGGAGCACCGGGTCCCGGTGGTGCCGCGCGGCGCCGGCACCGGGCTGTCCGGCGGCGCCGCCGCGGTCGAGGGCGGCATCGTGCTGTCCCTGGCGAAGATGACCGCGATCCGGGAGATCGACGCGGAGAACCAGCTCGCCGTCGTCGAGCCCGGCGTCATCAACGCCGACGTGGGCCGCGCCGCGGCGCCGCACGGCCTGTGCTATCCGCCCGACCCGTCCAGCTTCGAGATCTCCACGATCGGCGGCAACCTCGCCACCAACGCGGGTGGGCTGCGCTGCGTCAAGTACGGCGTCACCCGCGACGCGGTGCTCGGGCTGGAGGTCGTACTCGCGGACGGCCGCACCATCCACACCGGTGGCCGCACCGTCAAGAGCGTTGCCGGCTACGACCTGACCCGGCTCTTCGTGGGGTCCGAGGGCACGCTCGGTGTGATCACCGCCGCGACGTTGCGGCTGCGGCCGACGCCGCGCGCCACGCCGGTCACGTTCGTGGCGTCCTTTCCGACGTTGCCGGCGGCGGGCCGGGCGGTCGCCGACATCAGCCGCTCCGGAAGCGATCCGTGCCTGCTCGAACTGCTCGACAACATCAGCATCAACCTCATCGAGGACTACCGGCGGATGGACCTCGACCGCAGTGCCGCCGCCCTGCTGCTCGGGCAGTCCGACTCGGGCACCGCCGCTGCCGACGTGGAGGCGATGGCCGACCTCTGCCGCCGCGCGGGCGCGGACCTGGTGGTCACCGCGGACGACCCGGCGGAGGGGGAGATGCTGCTGGAGGCGCGGCGGGCGCACTACCACGCCGTCGCCGCCCGCGGCGCCACGCTCGTCGACGACGTCGGGGTGCCACGTGGCCGGCTGCCGGAGCTGCTCGCCGGCATCCAGGAGGTCGCCGAGCAGCACGATGTACTCATCTCCACGGTCGGACACGCCGGCGACGGCAACGTGCACCCCACGTTCGTCTTCCCGCCGGACGACCACGCGGCCCGGGACCGGGCGCTGCGGGCGGCGGAGGTGGTCTGCCGGCTGGCGATCTCCCTCGGCGGCACCATCACCGGGGAGCACGGCGTCGGCTCGCTCAAGCGCGCCTGGCTCGCCGACGAGATCGACGACGCGACGCTGTCCGCGCACCGCGCGGTCAAGCAGGCACTGGACCCGTTGGGCATCCTCAACCCCGGCAAGGCGATCTGAGCCAACCCTCGGGAGGCACCGTGCACCACACCCCGCTCGTACTCCGACTGGGCGAGCTCGCGCCCGACATCGCGCCGAGCGCGACGGTGCTCGCCGGCGCCACCGTCGTGGGCGACGTACGCCTCGCCGAGCACGCCAGCGTCTTCTACGGCGCGGTACTGCGCGCCGACAGCGCGCCCATCACCGTCGGCGCCCGCAGCAACATCCAGGACGGTGCCGTACTGCACGCCGACCCCGGCCACCCCGCGACGATCGGAGCCGGGGTCACCGTCGGGCACGGCGCGGTCGTGCACGGCGCCCGGGTCGACGACGGCTGCCTGGTCGGCATGCGCGCGACCCTGCTCAACGGTGTCCACATCGGAGCCGGTTCGCTGGTGGCCGCCGGCGCCGTGGTCCGGGAGGGCACCGAGATCCCGGCCGGGTCCCTGGTGGCCGGTGTGCCGGCACGGGTGGTGCGGCCGGTCCGCGACGAGGAGGTCGCCATGATCGACCGCGCCTGCGCCACCTACCTCGACCTGGCCCGCCGGCACCGGACGGACGCGGCGCCGGCACCCTGACCGGTTCGCCACGTCGCCCCGGGGCGTTCGACAAGGGCCGCCGCCACAGGGTCGCTACCGCGCGCCGGCCGCCGTGTACAACGCGTCGATGAGTTCCAGGGTGGCGAGCCCCTCGTCGGCGTCGGCCCGGACCGGCGCGCCGGTGCGTACCGCGGCCACGAACTCGGCGACCTGCCGCCGGTGCGAGGAGCCGTAGTACGAGGTGCCGGGCGCCGGCTCGACCCGCACCAGGTTGCGCAGCTCGTCGGCCCGGCCCAGCAGCTTCGCGGACCCGGCGCAGTGGTGCAGCTCGCCCGGATGGTCGAGGTCGAACACCACGCTGCCCTCGGTGCCGGTGAGCCCGATGCGGCTGCGCCACTCCACGCTGCTGGTCACCGTGACGCTGTAGGTGGCGGCCAGGCCGTCCGGGGCACGAAGCACCGCGGCCAGCGTGTCCTCGTTGTCCATCGCGTCGCCCAGTACCAGGGTGCCGGCCGTGGCACCGACCACCTGGAGCCGGCCGCCGCACAGCACCCGCAGGACGTCGAGCGGGTGGTAGCCCTGGTTGATCAGGGCGGAGCCGCCCTCCCCGTCGCGGGTGCCGTGCCAGTAGTCGGCGTAGTACTCCGGTCCGCGGAAGCACTCCAGGACGGCGTGGGCCTGGGTGATCCGACCGAGCAGCCCGGCCGACACCCAGTCCGCGACGGCCTCCACCACCGGGTCGTAGCGGTGCTGCGAGACCACCGAGAGCACCCGGTCGCGCTCCCGGGCCAGGGCCACGGTCGCTTGGGCGTCGTCGACCCGGGTCGCGAACGGCTTCTCCACCAGCACGTGCCGGCCGGCCCGCAACGCACGGTCGGCGATCGCGGTGTGCTGCGCGTGGTCCACCGTCACCGACACGCTGGTCAGTTCCGGGTCGGCCAGCGCCTCGTCCAGGTCGGTGCCGTGCCGCGGCACGTCGTACTCGGCGGCGAACCGCTCGGCCACCTCGGGATCGCGGTCGACGGCCCACCGCACCTCGACGTCGGGCAAGGCCCGGAAGGCGTCGACGTGGTTGGGCGCGATCCGGCCGCACCCGACGACCGCGTGTACCTGCGTGGGCATCTGAGCTCCCTCCGTACGGGTCCGACCCGCGCTCAGCCGGCCTGCGCCGTGTCGTACGCCTGCCGGGTCAGGGCCAGGTTGTCGCGGATCCGCTCCCGCAGCGGCCGCTCGGTGGAGAAGTCCTCGAATGTCACCCACCGGTCGTACCCCACCTGACGCAGGGCCACGAACAGCGCGGTCACGTCCACGATCCCGTCGCGCAGCGGCGCCGCGCCGGCCCGCCAGTCGCCGGTGCCGTCCGGGCGTTCGCCCTCGCGGGCCCACCGCCCGTTCTTGAGGTGCACGTGTGCCAGGTGGTCGCCGAGCACCTCCAGGCCCAGCCGGTAGTCCGACCAGCCCTCGTACACCATGTTGCCCACGTCGTGGATCACGCCGACGTGCGCCGGGTCGAGGCCGTCCACGAACGACGCCGCGGCGTGCGGGCTCTGTACCGGGGTGCGGTGGTGGATCTCGACCAGCGCCCGTACCCCGTGCCGGGCGGCGAGCTGCGCCACCTCGGCGTACTCGCCGCGGCACTGCTGCCACACGGCGCGGTAGCTGTCCCGCGGGTCGTACGGGGGGACGGTGACGCGCAGCTGCGGTACACCGAGCGTGGCGGCGGCGGCCATCGCCGCGTCCACGGCCGCCGGGTCCCCGCACCGCACGTACGTGCCGAGCGACGGCATCGCCAGGCCGGCCGCCGAGGTGACCTCGGCGATGCGGGGCAGGTCCTCGGCGAGCGTGGCGAACGGCCACGTGCACCGGTTGCCCGCCCAGAACCCCGGCGTGCCGTCGGCCGAGGGCTGCTGGTCGGTGACCCGCCACTCGACGCCGTCGTAACCCGCGTCGACCAGTTCGGCGACCGCCTCCTCCGGCGTCCAGTCGGGCAGGCTGGCGGTGAACACGGCGAATCTCATGCCCGTTCTCCGATCGTCACCGGGCGTCCGGTGCGGGACGACTCGTAGATGGCCAGGATCAGGCCCACCGCGCGGCGGCCCTCCTCCAGGGTGACCAGCGGGGCGCGGTCGCCGGTCAGCGCGGCCAGGAAGTCCTGGTACTGCACGGAGTGCGCGTCGGACAGCGCACCGGGGTCGCTGCCGGCCCCGGAGCCGGACGCGCCGCCACCCGGCAGTACCTGGTCCGCCTGGTTGTCCGCGCCGGAGGCGCCGTACGCCGGGCCGCCGGTGTCCCCGGCGGCGACGTGGAAGTAGTCCAGCCGGTCGTTGTCGATCACCGCGGACCCGGTGGTCCCGTGCACGTGCAGCCGGGTGGTCAGCCCGGGATGTGCCGCCGTGGTGCCCAGTACGGTGCCCAACGCGCCGGAGGCGAACCGGACCGCCGCCACGGCGGTGTCCTCCACCTCGATGCGTTCGTGGGCCAGCAGTCCGCTGAACGCGAACACCTCGACCGGTTCGCCCAGCAGCCAGCAGAGCAGGTCGAGGGTGTGGATGCCCTGGTTCATCAGGGCGCCGCCGCCGTCCAGCGCCCAGGTGCCGCGCCAGTCGCCGGAGTCGTAGTAGGACTGTGAGCGCCACCAGTTGACCGCGGCGCTGCCCGAGGTCAGCCGCCCGAAGCGGCCGGCGCTGACCGCCTCGTGCACCACCTGGGAGGCCGGGTCGAACCGGTGCTGGCTGATCGAGGTCACCAGCCGACCGCTGCGGTCCCGCGCGGCGATGATCCGGTCGATGTCGGCCAGGCTGATGTCGGCGGGTTTCTCGACCACCACGTGCTTGCCGGCGTCCAGGGCGCGCACCGCCACGTCGGCGTGCGCGCCGCTGGGTACGCACACCGCGACGGCGTCGACGTCCTCCCGGGCGAGCAGCTCGTCCAGGTCGGCGGCGTGCGCCACGCCCTGCTCGGCGGCGAAGGCCGCGGCCCGGTCGGGCACCACGTCGGTCACCGCCATCAGGTGCGCGTCGTTGCTCGGCTGGCCGATGGCGCGGGCGTGGGTGCCCGAGATGACACCGCAGCCCACGATCCCGAATCGCACGGTCACGTGCTCACTCCTGTTCTGGGTCTGGTTCTCCTCGGCGCCGGAGCGCCGCACTGCCGCGGCGTAGCACCTCCGGGGCGCCGTGCTACCGCGGCGCCGTACCTCCGTGGTGCCGTACTACCGCCAGTCGACGCCGGCCGCGTCGAGCAGCCCGGTCAACGCCGTCGTCGCCGTGCCGAACAGTTCCGGGCCGCTGAAACCGATCATTCCCTCCCGCGCGGACAGGTGCGGTTCGAGCGACAGCACGCCGTCGAAACCGTCGTCGCGCAGCGCCGCGAGGGTCTCCGGCAGCTGCCCGTCGCCCCGCCCGGCCGGCACGTTCTCGCCGGACCCGCGGGAACAGTCCTTGATCTGCAGGTGCACCAGGTAGGGCCGGACGATCTCGTACGCGTCGGTGAACGGCGCCAGCCCGGCGTGCACGTAGTTCGCCGAGTCCCAGGTGGCCCGCAGGTGCGCCGAGCCCACCCCCTCGAACAGGTCGACGCAGCGCTGCGGGGTCTCGCCGTACACGCCGGTCTCGTTCTCGTGCACCAGGGTCACGTCGTGTCGTTCCGCCTCAGCCGCCAGCCAGGACATCCGCCGCAGCACCTCGTCGCGGTGCACCTCGGGGGTGCCGCCCTCGGGCAGGAAGAACGAGAAGACCCGCACGTACGGGCAGTCCAGCAGTTCGGCGGCGCGCAGCGCCCGGGCGAAACGTGGCTGCTGCACCTCGAACGGCTCGGTGACCGGACTCTTGCCCAGCGGCGAGCCGATGCAGGTGACCCCGATCCGGGCGGCGTCGAGCGTGTCGCGTACCCGGCCCAGCTGGTCGTCGGTCAGGTCGACCACGTTGCAGCCCTCGACGCTGCGGAACTCCATGTTGCGCAGACCCAGTCCGGCCAGTGCCTCGCACTGGGCGGCCAGGTCGGGGGATATCTCGTCGGCGAAGCCGGACAAGGTCCACATCGGACTGTTACACCCTTCCTCGGTGTTCGGGACGGACCGGTCGGTGGGTCAACCCTTCACACCACCGGCGGTCAGTCCGCTGAGCAGATAACGCTGGAAGACCATGTACAGCACCACCACGGGCAGGGCGCTGATCACCGAGGCGCCCATCAGCTGGCCGTACAGCGGGAGCCCGCCGCCCTCGATGGACTGGTTGAACACCTGCAGGCTGATCGCGACCGTCCGGGTGCCCGGGTTGCTCAGCACGCTGGCGAACAGCACGTCGTTCCAGCCGAGCAGGAACGAGAAGACCAGCGCCACCACCATCCCGGGCCAGCACAACGGCACGACCACCCGACGCATCGCGGTGAACCGGGACGCGCCGTCCACCCGGGCGGCCTCCTCCAGTTCGCGCGGGATCTCCTGGATGTAGGTGAGCATCACCCAGGTCGCGAACGGCAGGGCGAACGTCAGGTACGTGACGATCAGCGCGACCCGTGAGCCGATGACCAGGATGGACAGTGCCGTCTGGATCGAGGCGTACACGGCGAACAGCGGCAGCAGCAGCATCGTCTGCGGGATCGCCTGGAGGCCGATCAGCCCGTACAGGTAGCCGCGGCGGCCGAAGAACGTGTACCGGGCGAGGCAGTAGCCGGCACCCACCGCCAGCGAGGTGGCCACGACCGCGGCCACCCCCGCGGTCACGATGCTGTTCACGATGCCCTGGGCCAGGCCGGTCGCCGACCACATCGTCACGTAGTTGCCGAACGCCCACACCGACGGCCAGATCCGGCCCGCGGCGACGTCGGCGTCCGGTGCGACCGACAGCAGCAGCATGTACGCCAGCGGCACCAGCACGATCACCGACAGCACGATGATGCTGGCCACCTGCAGCGGCCGGGGGAGCAGGGCCTGCGGGTCCCGCCTGCGCGTCGTGGGCATCACTGGACTCCGTTCGACGAGCCGAGCCGCAGGGCGCGGAAGTATAGGTAGCCGGGGATCAGCATGATCACGAGTGTCAGGATCGACATGGTGGCGCCCAGCCCGAACCGGAACACCTGGAACGAGGTGACGTACACGTTGACCGGCAGGACCGTCACCTCGGCGGGCGGTGGCGTGCCGAACATGACGTACGGCAGGGTGAAGTTGTTGAAGTGGTGGATCGTGGACAGCAGCAGAGCGAGGCCGAGCACGCCGCGCAGGTTGGGCAGCACCACGTGGCGCAGCTTCGCCGTCCACGAGGTGCCGTCCACGTCGGCGGCCTCGTACAGCTCCGACGGGATGGTCTGCAGCCCGGCCAGCGTCATGATGTAGATGAACGCCCAGGACGCCCAGACGTCGGTGATCACCATCGCCCAGAAGGCGTGCCCGCCCAGCAGCCAGTACGTGGTGTCGCTGCCGATCCCCACGTCGGCCAGCACCCGGGAGGCGAGGCCGTGGTTGAGGAACATCAGCCGCCACAGCAGCGCGGTGACGAACGCCGGCAGCACGTAGGGCAGCAGGTACAGCGACCGGACGACGGCCCGGCCCCGGAACGAGGAGTTGACGGTCAGCGCGGCGAGGACGCCCAACGGCGCCGCGATCACCGTGGTGATCAGCGAGAACGACACGCTGACCCACAGCGAGTGCAGCGCGCTGGAACCGATGGTCGGCCCGCTCAGCGCCTCGACGTAGTTGCCGAGCGCGATGAACGGCGCCGCGAGCCACTGCCGCAGGGTGTACTGGTTGAGGTCGAGGAGACTGACCCACACGGCCAGCACCAGCGGCACCACCACGATGATGACCAGCAGGACGCTGGTGGGCAGGAGCAGCCACAGCGGCCGCCGTTCCGGGCCGTCCGTCGTCGTGGGGCGCCGTGCGCCGGGTGCCGGCCCGTCCGGGTCCGCCGCGGGCCGCGCGGTGCGGCCGTCGTCGGCGAGCGTGGTCTTCACGTCGCTCATGTCAGCCCTCCTTCCGCTCGGCCTTGCGCTGCTGGTCGAGTGCGGCCTGCAGCTGGGTGTTGATCTGGCGCAGCCGGGCACCCAGCGAGGCGCGGTCGTAGCCACCCTTGGTGAGTTCGGGCAGGGTCTGCGCGATGACGGTGCCGAGGGCGATCTGCAGGGTGGCCCACCCCCCGGTGAACGTGGTCGGCTTGGTGTGCCGTTCCGCGGTCATGAAGCCACGCAGCCGCGGGTCGTTGCCCACCACGGTGGCGGCGGCGCCCGCGTCGGCGGGGATGTCGCCGAACAGCCGCGCGCTCCGCAGCTGGTTCCGGCGCCCGGTGAGGTACCGGACCAGCTTCAGCGCGACGTCCTTCTTCTCCGAGTACTGGGCGACGGCGTAGTCCTGACCGGAGACGATGCTGGCCGCGTTGAGGCCGCCGGGCGGTCGGCTGGTCCGCCCGTACGGGACGGTCGGCATCGGCGCGAACGCGTACTTGCCCTTGATCTTCGAATCGTCCAGCGTCGGGATGCTCCCCGCGCTCACCATCATCTGCATCGCGGCCTTGCCGCCGGCGACGGCGGCGAGCGCGTTGGAGCCCTGCCAGGTCACGCCGTGCGGGTCGGCGATCTTGTGTCGGGTGAACCAGTCGAGCCAGAAGCTCGTACCGTTCAGGACCTGCGGCGAGTCCAGTTCCGCGCGCCGCCGGTCGTCGGAGATCAGCCGACCGCCCGACTGGAGGGTCATCATCCAGATGTACTTCCACGGGTCGAAGCCGTCGGCCGGGTCGGTGGCCACGCCGTACACCCCCTTGTCGGGGTGGGTGAGCTTCTTCGCGTCGGCGACGAACTGCGACCAGGTGCGGGGCGGGCCGGAGATGCCGGCCTTCCGGAACATCTCGGTGTTGTAGACCATGACGAACGGCTGGGTGGCGTACGGGACGCCGATCTGCTTGTCCCGGCTCGGCCCGGACATGCTGAGCTGCTGCGGCACGAACCGGTCCCGGCCGCCGAGCACCCGCCAGTCGTCCTCGCTCAGCACGTGGAACGCGCCGGTCGCGTAGGCGGTGGGTACGAACGTGGTGCCCAGCGAGAACACGTCCGGCCCGGACCCGCTGATCACCGAGGACTGGAGCTGCTGCTGTTCGTCGCTGGAGCTGGCGTAGGTGCGGAAGGTGACCTTGTAGCCGGTCTGCTTCTCGAACTCGCGGCTCACCGTCGCGAAGTAGTCCCGCTGCTGCTGCAGGTGGTCGGAGTTGATGCCGGTGAGGACCTCGATGGTGCGGCTGTCACCGCCACCGGTCCGGGTACAGCTGGCCGTCGTGCCCAGCAGCGCCGTGGCCAGGATGCCGGCCAGCACGGCGCGCCGGAACCGTCGCACGTCCATGCGGGTCTCCTTCCTCGGCCCCGGGCCGAGCCGGATCAGCAGTAGGTGATGTGGAGTTCGTCGAGCAGGCCGGTGAACGCCCGGGCCGCGGTACTGAACAGTTCGCCGCCGGTGTGCGCCACCGCGCCGTCCACCGTGCCCAGGTGCGGCTCCAGCGAGAAGACGCCGTCGAAGCCGTCGTCGCGCAGCGCGGTCAGGGTCTCGCGTACCTCGCCGTCACCCGCGCCGGCGGGGACCACCTTTCCGGTGGCCGCGACGGCGTCCTTGATCTGGACGTACTCCAGGTACGGCCGCAGCAGCTCGAAGCCCTCGGTGTGCGGGCGCACTCCACATTGGACGAAATTGGCCGAGTCCCAGGTGAGGCGCAACTGCTCGGAGCCGACCGATTCGACGAGATCGGCGCAGCGGCGCGGGATGTCACCGTAGATCTCCTTCTCGTTCTCGTGCGCCAGGACGACACCGTGGCCCCGCGCCGCGTCGGCGATGGCCGACATCCGGCGCAGCACCTCGTCGCGGTACGAGTCGGGGTCCGTACCGGCCGGGATGAAGAAGGAGAACACCCGTACCACCGGCGCCTCCAGCCGTTCCGCGACCGCGAGCGCCCGCCGGAACCGGTCGAGGTGCGACGGGAAGTCCTCGGTGATGCCGATCTTGCCGATCGGTGAGCCGATGGACGAGACCCGGATGCCGTGCCGGGCCACGGTGTCGCGCACCCGGTCCAGCTGCGCGTCGTCGAGGTCCAGCACGTTGGTGTCCCACGCGCTGCGGAACTCCATGTTGGCGATGCCGAGTTCGTCGAGCAGCCGGCACTGGACGTCGAGATCGGGATCGATCTCGTCGGCGAAGCCGGACAGTGTCCACATGGAATGTGCTCCTGGTGGTGGTGGTGATGATGATGGTCGGGGGCGCGGCGGCGGTGCCGCGCGACGCTCATCCCGTGTCGGGCATGTCCCGGTCCGCTGCCGGTGGAGCCGCTACTTAGCCGGCAACTGTAGGTCCACGTCATCGGCACGGCAATCGTTTGCCAAAAGTTGCCATTTGTTTGCCAGTCCCGGTGGCCGGTCGCATACTGGCGCAGACCGTCGCGACGACAGGGAGGTGCCCGGTGGAGAGGCCCAGAGGCCGTCCCGCCTCCTCGTCACCGGAAGCCACCGCCCGACGCGGCTCCGGAGCGACCGGACGCGCGGCCCCGGCGCCCGATCCGCTGGCCAGGCCGACGATCAAGGACGTCGCGCGCGAGTCGCGGGTGGCGGCCTCCACGGTGTCGCGGGCCTTCCTGCACCCGGGCCGGGTCAACCCGGTCACCGCGGACCGCATCTTCGCGGTCGCCGAGCAGCTCGGCTACCGGCCCAACCCGGTGGCGCGCGCCCTGCCGTCCGGCCGCACGCTGATGCTGGCCCTGCTGGTGCCGGACGTGACCAACCCGTTCTATTTCCACATCATCCGTGGCGCCGAGCGGCGGGCCGCCGCTGCCGGCTACACCACCGTGCTGGCCGACACCGAGGAGTCGGCCGAGGTGGAGCAGCGGCACCTCGAACGGCTCGTACCGATGGTCGACGGCGTCGTCTTCGCCACCTCCCGGATGTCCGACCGGAGCCTGGCCGAGCACGTGTCCCGCCGGCACATGGTGCTCATCAACCGGGAGGCCGGCAGCGCACCGTCCGTGGTGCTGGACACCATCACCGGGTTCAAGCAGGCCGCCGAACACCTCGTGTCCCTCGGCCACCGGTCCCTGATGTACGTGGCGGGTCCCCGCTCGTCGTGGTCGGACGCGCGGCGCTGGCGGGCGGTCCAGGCCGCAGGCCGGCGGCTGGGCGTACCGGTGAGCCGGATCGGGCCCTTCGCGCCCGCCGTCGCCGGGGGAGCGGCCGCCGCGGACGCGATCGTGATGGCGAAGGCCACCGCCGTACTCGCCTACAACGACCTGCTGGCCATCGGCGTACTGCGCCGCCTCGTCGACCGGGGCCTGCGGGTCCCGGCCGACGTCAGCGTGGTGGGCTGCGACAACATCTTCGGTTCCGACCTGTGCCAGCCGGCCCTGACCACGCTTGACTCGCCCGCCGAGGAGGCCGGCCGGGTCGCGGTGGACCTGCTGCTCGGCGCGCTCGGCGCCGGTGGCACGGCCGCCCGCCAGCACGTCCTGCTGCCCACCCATCTGCTCATCCGTGGCTCGACCGGCCCCGTCGGCACCGGCCGCGGCGCCGCCCGCTGACCGGGCGGTCGCGGCACCGTACGACCAGCGAGGAGAAGAATGGAACTCCGGCCGCACCCCGACCGTCTGCTGCCCGCGGAGCCCTCGGTACGCGCCGTCGCCCGCCGACTCTACGAGCGGGTCGCGACGCTGCCGATCGTGTCCCCGCACGGGCACGTCGACCCGGCGGTCATCGCGGACGACCGCGCGTTCACCGACCCGGCGTCGTTGCTCATCACCCCGGACCACTACGTGACCCGGCTGCTGCACGCGCACGGCGTACCGCTGTGGCGGCTGGGCCTGCGCTCCAGCGACCCGGACGATCCGGAACCCGCCAAGCCGCGGGAGGTCTGGCGGACCCTGTGCGAGCACTGGTGGGCGTTTCGCGGCACGCCCTCGCGGTACTGGCTGGAATGCGAGCTGGCCGACGTGTTCGACGTGCGGCTGATGCCGTCCGCGGAGACCGCCGACGCGCTGTACGACCAGCTGTCCGAGCGGCTCACCCGGCCCGGGTACCGGCCGCGCGCGCTGTTCGAGCGGTTCGGTATCGAGGTGCTGGCCACCACGGACGACCCGTGCGACGACCTGTCGTACCACCGGCGCCTCGCCGGCGACCCGGACTTCCCCGGCCGGGTGGTGCCCACCTTCCGGCCCGACCCGTACCTGAATCCCGACGGCGCCGACTGGGCGGACCGGGTCGAACGGCTCGGCCGGGCCGCGGACACCGACACCACCGGCTACGACGGGTTCATCGCCGCGCTGGAGGACCGCCGCGCCCACTTCGTCGCGCACGGTGCCACCGCCACCGACCACAGCCCACCCGACGCGGGCAGTGAGCCGCTGACACCCGCCCAGGCGCGTACCGCGTTCGGCGCGGCGTTGCGCGGCGAGGCGTCCGCCGCAGACCGAGCCGCGCTCCGTCACCACCTGCTGTTCGAGATGGCGCGGATGTCCTGCGACGACGGCCTGGTCATGCAGCTGCACACCGCGGTGCTGCGCAACCACCACCGGCCCACCCTCGACGCGTACGGGCCGGACACCGGGCACGACATACCGGTCGGCGTGGAGTTCACCCGGGCGCTGCGGCCGCTGCTGGAACGCTTCGGCACCCATCCGAACCTGCGGATGGTGGTGTTCACCGTGGACGACACCGTGTGGTCGCGCGAACTGGCGCCGCTGGCCGGCTTCTACCCCGCGCTGTACGTGGGCGTGCCGTGGTGGTTCCTGGACAGCCCGGACACCATCGGCCGGTTCCGCCGCGCGGTGACCGACACCGTCGGCTTCTACCGCACGTCCGGGTTCGTCGACGACACCCGCGCGTTCTGCTCCATTCCGGCCCGGCACGACATGGCCCGACGGGTCGACTGCGCGCACCTGGCCCAGCTGGTCGCCGAGCACCGGCTCGACGAGGACGAGGCGGCGGAGACCGCGGGTGATCTCGCGTACCGGCTCGGCCGTCGGGTCTTCCGGCTGTGACCGGCCGCAGCGCCGGCGATCGGCGGGGGAGGAGCCGGTGAACAGGCTCGGCCGACGCAGCTGGCCCGCCGACCCGGCGCCGGTGCGTGCCGTGCATCTCGGGCTGGGCGCCTTCCACCGGGCGCACCAGGCCTGGTACACGCACCGCGCGGGCGGCGAACCCGTCGGGATCGCCGCGTTCACCGGCCGCCGGCCGGCCGCCGCCGTCCCGCTGGCCGATCAGGACGGTCGGTACGGGCTGCTGGTCCGCGGTCCCGCGGAGGACGCGGTGGAGGTCGTCACCAGCATCGTCGAGGCGTACGACGGGGCGCGGGTCGACCTGCTCGCCGAGCGGCTGCGCCGCCCGGAACTGGCCGTGGTCACGATGACGGTGACCGAGGCCGGGTACCGGCGGGACCCCGACGGCGGACTGGACACCGGTGATCCGGACGTCGCGGCGGACCTCGCGGCGCTGTCCGGGGCCGCGCTCGGGGACACGGACACTCCCTGCCCACTGCGTACCGCGCCGGCCCGGCTGGTCTACGGGCTGGCGGCCCGGTGGCGTTCCGACGCGGGACCGGTGGCCGTACTGCCATGCGACAACCTGATCGGCAACGGTCCCGCGGCCCGGCGGGTGGTACGGGACCTGGCCGGGCGGGTCGATGCGGGGCTCGCCGGCTGGATCGACGAACAGGTGTCCTTCGTGTCCAGCGAGGTGGACCGGATCACCCCGGCGGCCACCGACGCGGACCGCGCCGTGGTGGCCGAGCATCTCGGCCTGCGCGACGAGGCCAGCGTCGTCACCGAACCGTTCACCGAGTGGGTACTGGCGGGCGAGTTCCCGAACGGGCGGCCGGACTGGCAGGACGCCGGGGCCCGGTTCGTCGACGACGTGGCCCCGTTCGAGCAGCGCAAGCTGTGGCTGCTCAACGGTGCGCACAGCCTGCTCGCCTACGCCGGCCTGGCCCGCGGGCACGCCAGCATGGCCGAGGCCGTCGGCGACGGGACCCTGCTGGGCTGGGTGCGGAGCTGGTGGGAGGAGGCGGCGCGGCACCTGCCCCTGCCGTCCGCCGAGGTCGACGACTACACCGGCGCGCTGCTGGCCAGGTTCGGCAACCCACGGCTGCGTCACCTGCTCAGCCAGGTGGCCGCCGACGGGTCGCAGAAGCTCCCGGTACGGGTCCTGCCGGTACTGCGGGCGGAGCGGGCAGCCGGGCGGGTACCGGCCGGGGCGGCGCACGTGCTCGGTGCCTGGCTCGCCCACGTGCGGGGGGATGGCGGGAAGGTCAGCGACCC
>JBAUUM010000602.1:0-7379 GCA_049582705.1 Actinocatenispora sp. | reverse complement strand
GCTCGGCGCCGCCGAGCGGGGGCGGGTCCGGGTCGGTCGGCGTGCTGCCGCCCGGCGCGTCGCCGGTGGTCCCGTGGTCAGGGCGCAAGGTCGAAGTCCGCCACCTTCGACGGCGACAGTCCGCGCTCGATGGCGCCGGCGGCCTGCAGGATGGCGATGGACCGCATCACCCGTTTCTCGTCCAGCGCCCCGATCGGCGCCGAGCCGGACCGCACGTACGGCGCCATCAGCCGCAGTTCGGCGGCGGACTCCGCGGCGTTCTGGGTCGGCTGGTGCTTGACGAAGATCCGGGCGGCCTCGTCCGGGTGCTTGACCGCGTAGTCGAGGCCCCGCAGCAGCGCCTTGGTGAACCGCCGGACCACGTCGGGCTTGTGCTTCGCGAACGACTTCGAGGTGAAGATCGCGTTGCTGTAGAGGTCCCGGAGGTACGTGGAGTACGGCAGGACGACGGCCTTGTGGCCCTTCGCGGCCTGCTCGATCAGGGGCCGGCCCACCACGAACTGTCCGATGGCGTCGACCTTGCCGGCGGCCAGCACGGTGGGCAGCTGTGGTGCGGGGAAGTTGACCCACTTGACCTTCGAGGCGTCGATCCCGGCCTGCTTGGCGTACACCGGGAACAGCATCGGCCCGGTGGAGCCCGCCTGGTCGGCGATGGTCTTGCCCTCCAGGCTCTGCGGGCCGTCGATGTGCCCGGAGTCCAGCGCCATGATGGACGACAGGGAGTGTTGGTGGATCACGCCGACCGCGGTGACCGGCAGGTGTTCCTTGGAGATCTCGATCAGCGTGCCGGTGAAGTCGCAGGGGGCGAAGTCGACCTTCCCGGCGGCGATGAGCTTCAGGTTGTTGCCGGTGCCGGTGCCGGGCTTGATGGTGACGTCCAGCCCGGCGCTGTTGAAGTAGCCGAGGTCCTGGGCGACGTAGGCGTACGCCTCCCGACCCAGCGCACCGAAGGATGTGAGGTAACTCACTTTGTCCTTCGAGCCGTCCCCATCGGCATCGTCATCGCTGCAGCCAGCGACCGCAACTGCCGTCAGTGCTGCGGCAGATCCGCTGAGTATCGCGCGGCGAGTCAGTCCCATCGGTGCCGAATTCCTTCCAACCTGGTTCTTCCGCTGGTCGGTACCGCCGCTGCGCGGCCGGGCCGAGGCGAGGACGACCACGAATCGGTCACCGGACCCCCTCGGCCGGCGGGTCGGTGTCCAGCCTGGCCATAGCCGAAAAAGAGTACCGCTACCCGAACGGCACCGTACGGCGCGCTTCAGGCCCTTTGGGGTCATGTGCGAAACTTCAGCCACCGCGCCCGCATCCGGACCGCCCGGGACGCTGTCCGCGGACAGGAGCACCGTGCTACTCAGCGTGGAGTCGGCCTCCCGGACCTTCGACGGCCGCGCCGGCCGGGTGCAGGCACTTGAGGACATCACGCTGCAGGTGGCGGACGGCGAGTTCGTCGCGGTGATCGGTCGCTCCGGGTGCGGTAAGTCCACCCTGTTGCGCCTGCTCGCCGGGCTGCTCCGACCCACCGCCGGCCGGGCCACCCTGGCCGGGCGGGAGATCCGCCGGCCGAGCCGGGACGTGGCGGTCATGTTCCAGCGTCCGGCCCTGCTGCCCTGGCGTTCGGTGCTGGACAACGTACTGCTGCCGGCCGACGTGTTCGGCTGGGCACGGCGCGAGCACCTCGACCGGGCGCACGAACTGCTGGCCATGGTCGGGCTGTCCGACGCGACCCGCCGGCTGCCGCACGAGCTGTCCGGCGGCATGCAGCAGCGGGTCGCGCTCTGCCGTGCCCTGTTGCAACGCCCCCGGGTACTGCTGATGGACGAGCCGTTCTCGGCGCTCGACGCGCTCACCCGCGAGGAACTGTCCGGCGAACTGCAGCGCATCCACCTGGCGCACCGGTTCACCACCGTGCTGGTGACGCACTCGATCGACGAGGCGGTACTGCTCGCCGACCGGGTGGTGGTGCTGCGTTCCCGGCCGGGACGCGTCCACCGGATCGTGCCGATCGGCCTGCCGCGGCCACGGTCGCTGGGCCGTGACGCACACACCCCGCAGGTCGCCGAGCACCGGGCCACCCTGCACGACCTGCTCCTCGAGCAGGGCTGACGTCGAGCGCGCCGACACACCGACCAGGAAAGGCGGCACCGTGAACGATGGGTCCGAAGCCGGCGCCGAGCCGGAGCTGGGGCCGGTCGGCCAACGGATCATGCTGGAGAACGAGCATGTCCGCGTCTGGCAGGTGTGCCTGGAGTCGGGCCAGACCCAGCGGCTGCACCGGCACGACCATCCCTACGTGGTCGTGGCCGTGAACAGCGGCATCAACGTGATCCACACCGTCGACGGACGACAGATCGAGGCGCCGGAACCGACCGGGCACGTCGTCTACCGGCCCTCCGGCGCGGTGCATTCACTGACCAACGTCGGCGAGACCCGCTACGTGAGCCGGATCATCGAGCTGTTGGACCTCGACTGATTCAGGGGGAATCACACTGAACCCTTCCGTGATCTTCTCTGAACGCACCTCATCTCCTACACTTTGTTCCGTAGCCACTACAACCGGGCGGTTGCGCATGTCACTGCTGATACCCGACGGGAGCCCCGGCGCTGCTCCGACACCGGCCGTGTCGGCGGGGCTGTTCGATGCTCTCGTCGAGTCGTCGCCACATGCGATAGCGCTGTACAGCCTGGAGACCGGTGTCGTCAGCTACGTCAACCTGGGCATGGTCACGCTGATCGGGTTGTCCCGGGCGAAGCTGCTCGGGGTGCGGATCAGGGACCTGCTGGAGGAGATCAAGCCGACCAACACCGGCTACAGCGGGGACCGGCTCAACGGGCAGTACGCGGTGCGGTCACCCGGAGACCGCAAGCGCACGGTCGACGTCCGCACCGAGCTGATCACGCTCGACGGGCACGCCTACGGCCAGCTGATCGCCTGGGACGTCACCACCGAGGCCGGTGAACAGCGCAAGCTCGCCTACGCCGCGACCCACGACATGCTCACCGGGCTGTCCAACGAGGCCGCCGCCCTGGCGTACCTGTCGAGTTCGTTGCGCCATCTGAAGAGCGACCGGGTACGCAGCGTGGCCGTCATCTATCTGGACCTCAACGGGTTCAAGCGGATCAACGACACGTACGGCCACCAGGTCGGTGACCAGATCCTGGCGATGGCCGCGGCGCGCCTCGACGGCGTCACCCGGACCGGCGACCTGGCGGCCCGGCTGCACGGCGACGAGTTCGTGGTGATCTGCACGGTGCGCAACACGATCCATGCCGCGCACATCGTGAACCGCATCCGGGCGACCCTGCGCGAGCCGTACAAGCTGCGGGACCTGGAGCTGCGGGCGCCGGCCAGCATCGGCGTCGCCGTCGCGGTCGACCCCGCGGTGAACGCCGACGCGCTGGTGCGCTGTGCCGACCAGCGCATGTACATGGACAAGCGGTTGGGCGTCCGGATCGCGTGATCCGCCGCCGGAGTGGTCCACCGGACCCGCCGCGGAAACGGTCGACCGCGACCGGTTTCTGTACCCCGCCGTAACCGTGCGGTATCCAATAGTGTTAGTTCACGCAAAGGTGCCCCGATGGGGTGACTTTTCCGACGGATCTGCGTCAAGATACGAGGCGCATTCTTCTCGTCCGCGGTTGCTGTGACAC
The DNA here is from genome assembly GCA_049582705.1 of Actinocatenispora sp. Classification (GTDB taxonomy): domain Bacteria; phylum Actinomycetota; class Actinomycetes; order Mycobacteriales; family Micromonosporaceae; genus Actinocatenispora. Next base: position 3,731 of record JBAUUM010000602.1, on the reverse strand, counting down.
CTGAGCCTGCGGGAGAAGAAAAGCCCTTGTGACTGACCCTTGTGATGCTGGGTGGTGAACCTGTGCAATCAGCGTATATATGGCTGTCGCTGGTTGTTGCCGTGGTGCTGATTGTGCTGGTCGTCGCCATCCTGATTCTGCTGGTACGGCGAGGACGTCAGCACCACGATGTGCCGCAACCGTCCGGGCCGCCCGGTGGCGTCGCGGCGCAGAATCCGACCCTGGGGTCGACGATGCGGAGTCCGGGGCTGGGGCATCCACCCGCGGCGCCCAACGACAACTTCACCCCGGCGTCCGGGAACTTCACCCCGGCGTCCGGACCGATGGGCACGTTCACGCCGATCCGCCACGAGCAGGCGCCCGCCGGCGCTCCCGGCGCGGAGCTGCCCCGCCGGATGCCCGGCCGGCCGTACCCGGCGATCGGCGTCCGGGAACTCGCCGCCGCGGCCCGGCACAACAGCATCCAGCCGGTGCTGCACGGCACGGTCCGGGGCGACGACGGCAGCGCGCTGGCGAACGCCGTGCTGACCGTCATCAACGTGACCGGTGGTCAGGCCGGCACCACCCGCACCGGACCGGACGGCGGCTACCAGCTGTCCATCCCGGAGGAGGGCGGCTACGTCCTCATCGCCCGTGGCGTCAACCACGAGCCGCATGCCTCCACTGTGGAGGTTCGCCGACCGCACACCGTCTGCGACATCCAGCTGACCAGCGCGGCCGGGCTGATGGGTCTGGTGACCGACGCCAGCGGTGCCGGCGTCCCGGACGCCACCGTGATCCTGACCAACACCACCGGTGTGGTCATCTCGGCGCAGCGCACCAACGTGCAGGGCGGCTACACCGTCACCGACCTGCCACCCGGCCTGTACACGGTGACCGTCGCCGCCGAGGGCTTCGACCCGGTGGCCGGCCTGGTGGACGTGCCGCCGACCGGGGTGGTCCGGCAGAACATCACGTTCGCGCCGCGCCGCGCGTCGTTGCGCGGTATCGCGGTGCACGAGTCCGACGGCCGCCCGCTCGCCGACGTCAGTGTGAGGCTGATGGATCCGGACGGGCGTCCTATTGCGACAATCCATACAGGACCTGACGGTCGGTACGAGTTCGGCGGCCTCGGCATGGGCCGGTACACCGTGGTGGCGAGCGGCTATCCGGAGGTGACCGGCACGGTGGAACTCGCCGACGAGGCCGTGGGCGAGTTCGAGGTACGGATGGGGCACCGGGCCACCCTGTCGGGTCGCCCCGCGGCATCCGCGGCCGCGGGTGGCATGTCGTCCTACGGCGCGGAGAACAGCGGATTAACTGGTGAGGAGCGCGGGCGATGAGTGCCACGGGTGTGTCGGTGTCGATCGAGACTCAGGACGGGTGGCCGGTCTCCGGCGCGATCCTGACCCTCACCGATCTGACCGGACAGCAGGCCGGCATCGCGGTGGCCAACGAACGGGGTGAGGCGGTGCTGACCGGCACGGCCGCCGGGCAGTACACCGCGATCTTCACCGCGCCGGGGTTCAGCCCGTCCGCCACCGTCGCGTTCGTGTCCCAGGGGCGGATCGCCTCGATGGGCACCGTGAAGCTCGACCGGGTCGCCTCCTCGAACGAACTGCCGCCGGCCGGTGTCTGGACCATCGACCCGGTGCACACCATGCTCAACCTCGCCGCCCGGCATGCCGGGATCTCGTCGGTCCGCGGTCGCCTCACCGACTTCGAGGGTCAGGCCATGATCACCACGCCGGTGGAGAACTCCACCCTGCGGGTGACGATCCGCGCAGAGAGTGTCGACACGGCCAACAAGATGCGCGACGACCACCTCCGGTCGGCGGACTTCCTGAACGTCGAGGAGTTCCCGACGATCGAGTACGAGGGGACCGGCCTCACCCCGGCCGGCCCGGACCGCTGGACCGTGCACGGCAACCTGACCATGTGCGGTGAGGTGCGGGCGGTCGACCTGGACCTCAACTACCTCGGCACCGACGTCGACCCGTGGGGCATGACCCGCGCCGGGTTCCGGGCCAGCGCCCAGCTGCACCGCGAGGACTTCAAGATGCGCTTCGCGCAGCGGCTGGCCACCGGCATCGCCCTGGTCGGCAGCACGCTGCGGCTCGACCTGGACGTCGAGATGGTGCAGGGCGACAAGGCGCCCGAGTTCTGATCCCGCTCGGCTGACCGCCCGGCGCCCCTGACCTCACGGCGCGCCGGGGCCAGCGGTACCCCGCCCGGCCCGGTGTCCGACGTGTCCCGTCGTACCCGGGCCGTCGTTTGTGCGGTGTGTCCCGGTCGCCCGATGTTCGGCGGTCCGGCCCGTCCGGGAGCAGACTGGAGGGATGCTCGCGGTACCCGTTCCGCACGGCGGTGGTTCAGGCGGCCTGCTCCACCTGCTCCTGCACGTGGTCGCATGGCACGCGCTGTTCCGGCTGATGCGCGGCTTCCTGGTGCACTACACGCACATACCGTGGCTGGGCACGCTGCTCATCGTGGTGGTCGTCGTGGTACTCGTCCGGTTCCTGCTGCGGGCCCGGCGGCGCCGCCGGTAGCACGCCAAGCCCGGCGGCGCCGCCGGTAGCAGAGTCACCGCCGCCGACCGCCGGGCGTTACACGTGTCGGGCGGCGCCGGTCAGGTGATCCGGTCGTAGTCGCGCGGATCCCACGCCAGCAGCGAGAACAGCTGCACGGCGGCGGACTGGTTGAGGGTGCTCACCGGCAGCGACGGGTCGGGCGGTCCACCGTTGCCGCCCTGGAAGTGGAAGAGCCCGGTGGCCGGGTCCCGGTTGTCGGCCCACAACCGCTCCGCGTACCTGGCGAGCACCGTACGGTAGCGCGGGTCGTGCCGTACGGAGTCGAGCAGCAGCAGGTCCTGGAACAGGAACGAGTTGAAGATGGCCGGCTGCTGGTACAGCCGGTCCTGCGCGGTCCAGTAGTCCAGCGCACCCCGCGCGTCGTCCACCGCGTCGCGCAGCCAGGCACGGTCGCCGGTCGCGCGGTACAGGATGGTCGCGGTGCCGATCATGGCGCCGGAGTTGTACGTCCAGAGCGTGGGGTTCACGGCACCGTCGTCGCCGAGGTCGTTCTGGTACAGCCCGGCCGACTGCCGCAGGCAGGTCCGGTTCCAGTCGTACGCGCGCTCGGCCCAGTGCAGGTACGTGGGCCGGCGGGTGATCTCGTACAGGTGGGCGGACAGCTCGGCGAACAGCCCGGTGACGTTCGCGGCCCGCAGGTTGTTCCAGTCGGCCTCCACCCAGTGCATGCCGCCGGGGCAGGACCGGGTCGTGTCGGTGTCCCAGGCCCGGGTGTCGGTACGGAACGCGGCGCGCGCGCCGGCCAGCGCGTCCGCCCCGCCGCCGTGCTGGTAGCGGGTCACGTACGACAGCCCGACCACGGCGTTGTCGTCGTAGAACAGGTCGCCGTCGGTGCCGAGCGGGGCGGGCAGGTACGAGTCCCAGCCGGCGTGCTCGGCGTCGGTGCTCGCGTACCGGCCGAGCGCGGCGAACCGGTCCGCGACGTCGCCGTGGTGCCCGGTCCGGTGGCCCCGGATGCCGGCGAGGTCCTGGGTCGCCTGGGTCGCCTCGCGGAACGGCCACAGGTACGAGTACTGGTTGTCGGTCTGCGCCGCGGGGGTCTGCTCGCGGTAGAGCCGGTGGCCGTCGGTGCCCTGGTACAGGTTGTCCTGGAGGGCCCGGTAGGTGGCTTCGGCGCGGTCGGCCCACCGCGCGGTGTCGTGCGGCCGCCCGGATGCGGGG